>NZ_CP092480.1:3332500-3632500 GCF_022429645.1 Lutibacter sp. A80 | reverse complement strand
TAAATGCATCACCTATTTCAACACCTAGCCCTATGAGTTTGGTATTGGATATTAATGGTAAAACAAACGATTGGTATTTTAAATTTGGTGAACCGGCTAATTTAAATACTGTAAATGTATTTGGAATAAGTTTATACGAATATTTAATGTTCGGAAATGATATTCCATATCCAGGTGGATTTACAAACACTTTTAGAACAAATTATCACAATGCTGTTGGTGCTTACCCTAGTGCAGGAGGCGCCTCAACAGGAGGTATTGGAAGCAACACAGCTAGTGGAAAAGGATTTGCTTTAGGTATTGGTTTTATGTTTGATAAAAGCGGTGAAAAAGAATTAACTGATTATTATAATGGAAATAAAAAACACGTACTAAGTTTTAACTTAGCTGCAGGCGCAGAATTACATCTATCATATATGCAATATTTAGGAAGCTGCGACGGTAACACTCCTATTGGAATTAACGGTTGGCGTGCAAAAGGAAGCTTAGGCATGTATGGTATGGCAGCAGCTGGTGTTAAAAAGTATAAAATTGGAGGTGATCTTAAATGGAATAAAACCATTGCCAGTTTAGCAGCAGGTGCTTGGATTACTGGCGAATTCCCAAATCCATATTATGTAGCAGGTGCTATTGATGGCTCAATTACAGTTTTTGATTTAATTTCATTTAATTTCCACAAAAGTTTCGAAAAAGGAACTCAGTGTGGTAATGGTGGAGCTAGTAGTGGTGCTGCAGTAACACAAGGTGATGCAGCTGCTGATCAAGAAAACGCATTAATACAATATGTACACCCAAACAGCAGTTTTAACTTTCCTACTGATCAACCTCTTGCAGTAAAATATGGTTTAAATCCAGATGAAGTTTTTGACGTATCAGAGCAACAATCAAATGGAACTGTAGAAATGCGTACATTTAAAATGGAGGTTACTAAAATTTTACAAGTTAAAGATGATGATACCGGTACTTGGACTGGAGTAAGTTTAACAACTGATGAAAATAACTTAGGTGAATTTTTATATACAATAGCCACACCAATTTCAATTACTGCTGCTCCAGCAACATTTGCCCCAATGCCACCAAGTGGCGGTGCAGGCGGATTAACCGTTGCAGCTGCAGCACCAGTTGGTATGGCATATACAGCACCTGCCGGATTTACACCAGCAGCAACACCTGCTGTAGGTGCAATGGTAGCACCTAGTGGTTTAATGATGTACCCTGCTCCAGGACCTTCTGATGACTATGATGATTTACCACCTGAGCCAGCCCCTGTAATTAATTCGCTTACTGAAAATAAAAGCTATAGATTTACAGTAACTGCAACCTTAAAAGAATGGAATGGTTCAATTTGGGTAAATGCTGTTAAAAATAACGGTTCACCCGTAAACCAAACAATTGTAAAAAACTTTAGAACGGGCGCTCCAGTACTTGTAAGTGGAAGCGCAGGAGCAATAATGACTCATTAAAAATGAAAATTATGAAAAGCACAAAATATATAATATTAATCATTAGTTTATTTTTTGGAAGTACTAAAATAAATGCACAAGAAAACCCAATTAGTGAAATTAAAGCCGCCGCACGTTATACTACTAACGGTGTAGAATTACGCTTTATTCCTGACAGAAAAAAAACCTTAGACTTAGGACTTCAAGGTGGATTTATTCTAGAAAGAGCCGAAGGGAATTCTGAAAACTTTATTGAAATTGTAAAAACAACTCCTTTTTCTGAAGATGAATGGCTAGAAGCCCTTCAAGAAGCAAAAACAGAAGATGAAAAAATTCAGATTGAAATATCTCAAGATTTTTATATTTCAAGTCAGGAAAAAACTGGTGGAGAATTTGATTTTTCAAAAGGTATTGCAGATTTAAAACAACAAAAAGCAGATGAAGATTTTCAATTTATGGTTTCTATTTTAACAGCTATAAAAAATGCTAATGCCGCTAAAGGACTTGGTTTAGCTTATATAGACAAAACTATTGAAACTGGAAAAAAATACACCTACCGTGTAAAACTAGTTGAAAACTCTGCTGTTTATGAAATTAAATCCATACCTGTTAGCATTCAAACAACAATTAATAACAATCAATATAAAAACAAAGTATATATTAAAACTGGAGATTCACAATTAGGCTTTGTTTGGGAAGACCATCCAGATTTATCAGGTGTAGATGTTGAACGAGAAATAAATGGTGTTTTTAAAAAACTAAATAATGCTCCTATTTATACCGTAAGAGGAAAAACTTATGAAGGCGTAAAACACAATGGTTTTAGTGAAGATAGTTTGGTGAATTATCAAAAATACACCTATAGATTTTATGCCCAAACTATTTTTGGAGAACGCGTAAAATTTGCTGAAGTTACCGGAATGCCAAGAGATTTAACACCTCCTCAAAAACCGTTTTTAAAACAACCAAAACATGCTAAACCAGATGAAGTTCATATAGAATGGGAAATGAATAACCCTATTGAGCCGGATTTTAAAGGTTTCGCAATTTCAAGATCCGATAAAAGCGATGGATATTTTTCGTTAATAAACGATAAATTACTACCAAGCTCAGCTAGAAAATTTATAGACAAAAGCTTTATAAAAGGACAAAGTAATTATTATTTAGTACAAGCGCTTGATACCGCAAATAACGTAAGTTCATCTTTTCCAATTTCAGTAACACTTATAGATTCTGTACCTCCTGTAAAACCAATATTTATTGATGGAAAAATAGACTCATTAGGCGTAGTTACTGTAAATATTCAAAAAAATAAAGAAACAGATTTAATGGGATATCGTTTGTACCGCTCTAACAGTCCAGAGCACGAGTTTTCTGTTATAAAAGAAGGGTTTTTATCGTTAGATAGTCTCCAAAATGAAGTTCAAACAGTTTTTTTAGACACTGTTACACTTAAATCTTTAACTCCGTATATTTATTATAGAACTGAAGCTTTAGATTTTAACCATAACACTTCTGAATTTTCAGAAATATTAAAAGTTAAGAGACCCGATATTATTCCGCCAACCACTCCTGTATTTAAAAGGGTAAAAGTAGGTGAAGATTTTGTGAATTTAGAGTTTGCTTTAAGTAAAAGTAGAGATGTAAAACAACAGATTCTTTTCAGAAAATTAAATCTTAAAGATGAATGGGAACAATTAGCTCAACTTCAAAATGATCAAAAAATATATATTGATAAAAAAGTAGAAAAAGGAACGCGCTATTACTATTCATTACAAGCAATAGACGATAGTGATAACAAATCTGATTTTGCAGTTCCTGTAATGGGAAAACCTTATGATACAGGTGTACGTCCGCCTGTTGAAGATTTAAAAGTTACACAAGATAAAAATGAAATAACTCTAAGCTGGAAATACAAATTTCATAATAATGAAACCTTGTATGTAATTTACAAGGAGAATAAAGATGGAAACTTGGTGCAATACAAAAACACCCGAGAATTAATTTTTAAAGAACGTTTAACAAGTAAATCCCCAGCTTACGCAATAAAAGTAGTAACTACAGACGGTGGAAAATCTAAAGTTAGTGAAACAGTTAGCATTAATTAAACCTCTCTATTTTTTTTAGAGAAATTGAGAAGCTTTTTGATTTTTTTCAGAAAGCTTCTTTTTTTAGTTCATCTAACCAAACTTAGAGTTCATCAAACCCCTATTTTTAAAAGGAGAAAGTTTATGTAGGTTTATATAAATTTTATAAACATATATGTACCCGCAGCTATTTACTTTTCATCTACCTGAATTTTTATCTAACTTTCTCAATATACAAGAAGTTACCATCTACACCTACGCTTTTTGTATTGCTTCAGGTACTCTAGTAGCAGCTTTATACACTAAATGGCGCGCAAAAAAAGAAATGAATATTGCTAACTTACCAAATTCATTTTTCTATCTAATTTTTATCGCTGGGTTTATTGGCGGAAAATTATTTTACTACTTAGAAAAACCATTGTATTTTTTGAATAACCCACATTTAATGCTCAATAATTTTTCAGGTGGTTTTGTATTTTACGGATCATTTGTAACTATTATTCCCTTTGTAATCTGGTATTTAAAAAAGCACAAAATTAGCATTTTACCTATGTTAGATATTCTAGCAATTACCACATTAATTGTACATTCAATTGGTAGAATAGGCTGCTTTAATGCCGGTTGTTGTTATGGGGCTCCAACAAATAACAGTTTTGGAATGGTTTTTCCAACCACACATAATACAACGGTACATCCAACACAATTATACGAAGCAATTACACTAATTATCTTAATTATTATTTTACTTATAATAAAAAAACGCCAACAATTTAGCGGACAAATTTTCTTGTTCTACTTGGTTTTCTACGCAATAAGCAGAGCTATTTTAGAACTTTTTAGAGGAGACAATCGAGGTTATATTTTTGAGAACATCCTATCGCATTCACAATTCATTGCTTTACTCATATTAATTACTGCGTCAGTCTTATATATAAAATTAAAAACTAAAAATAAAATAAACTTAAATAACTAAAAAATGAAAAAATTAATTTTAAAAATTGGCATTCCCGTAACATTACTTTTAATAGCTGTATTTATAATTGGGCCTGCATGTAATGATGGCTTTGCTTACTATTATCCAGACAATGATAATGATAGCTTTGGAGATTCTACAGCAAATTCAACTGCATTTCAAGTTAGCGACCCTATCCCAGATGGTTATGTTGAAAATTACACTGATTGTGATGACACAAATGCCGATGTATATCCAGGAGCAACAGAAATACCTGACAACCTAATTGATGAAGATTGTAATGGACAAATAGCAATTACTTTTTATGTAGATAAAGATGAAGACGGTTTTGGAAACCCAGATAATCCGGTGGTTATTGAAGTTGACAATTTTGACGATAATGCCCCAAATGGTTATTCTTGGTTTGCTGGTGATTGTGATGATAACAATGCAAGTGTAAACCCAAAAGCAGATGAAATTAGAGGAAATGATATAGATGATAATTGCGATGGTGAAATTGATATTGTTGAATACTATATAGATGAAGATGGAGATGGTTACGGATCTCAAAATTTTGCAGCTACAGATGATGGTGTAACCAACAACCTAGATTGTGATGATAACAATGCTAAAGTACATCCTTTTACAAAAGAAATAAAAGATGGTATTGACAACGATTGTGATGGTCTTATTGATGAAATAATTTAAACCTAAGCTTTATTAACAACTTAAGAACATACAATTATAACTGATTTAATAGTATATTTAAATCTTAAAACTATTTTACCAAACCTATTGAAAAATCTTAAACTCCATATTACTATAATTTTCACTTTAGTTATGTGGAGTTTTTCTTTTGCGCAACAGTTTACCAATTATTCTATTAAAGATGGTTTACCAAGTAATCACATTTATACTATCCGGCAAGACACAAAAGGATTTCTATGGTTTTTAACCGATAAAGGAATGGTTAGATATAACGGTAGTGAATTTAAAAACTTTACAACTAAAAATGGACTTCCAAAAAATGATGTTTGGGATGCATTTACAACACCCGATTCTAAAGTGTGGTACATAACAAAAACTACAGAGTTAGGATATATAGAAAACGATAGTGTATTTTCTTTTCCAACTAAAAATGAAGGAGAAATTATGAATCCTATTTTTTCTAGTCAAATTGGAGAAAAGATATATCCCACCGGACCAACCAAAACTTTTGCATTGAAAAACAATAAATGGGAAATTATTCTGAATAATATAGGGTCTAGAGATCGAATAAATATTAAGCATCCTAGTGTAAAGTATTTAAACCTTACAAAACTTCAAGATACCCTAAAAATAATTGATCATAAAAATTCAGTAATAAAAAAACTCACTTATAAACCTTATATAAACGTATTAGCAAGAAGAAAGCAATTAAATGATTCTCTTTATTGTTGGGTTACTGAAAATGATTATCTAATCCTTAATTTAAACACCTTAAAACTAAGGTTTTCAACCTTTAAAGATGAAAAAGGTTTAGAAAAGGCAAAACATGCTAGAATAAATATAATTAATAATAAAATTCAAATCTCTGGAACTGGTTTTGTAGGTTTTTTAGACAAAGAGCTACATATAAAAGATGCTTATTTGTTTCCTAAGCACATAGACTCCCATTTTGCAATTGTAGATAAAACAAATACTATTTGGCTCGCTACTTTTTCTAATGGAATTTATAAATTACCCTATGTTAAAAGAAATATAACATATTTAAATAATCTAAATACGGGTAAATTTAGCATTATAAATAACGACCTTTATACCAATATTTATAATAAAGGTTTTTATAAATTTAATTCTAAAATAAATAGTTTCGAACAATTTTTAAAAATAGAAGACTACCCTTATAAACCAACGGAAATTAAAGAGTTAAACACTTCTTTTTTCCCTTCAAAATTTACTATTAGCACTCTAAAAAATAATGTTTTAAAAACTATTGACTATAGAAATACTAGGCTAATTACCAATCCATTATCCTATAATATCGTATATTTTAAAAATAATTTATACGGTCTTTTCCCCTTCGGATTAAATAGAATTAACGCCTCAACTTTAGAAATTGAAAAAGAATTCTACCAATCGGGTTGTAATTTCCTTATTAAATTCAAAAACCGATTATTGATAGCCACCAATAATGGATTAAAAGAATTTAAAAACGACACCATTAAGAGCATAAATTTCACCAATCAAGCCTTTGAAAAATCTATTTTATCTATCAACAATATTTCAGAAAAACTCCTTTTATTAAATACTGATGGCTTTGGAAGTTTTATTACCGACTTAAAAACAATAAATCGTTTACCAAATTCTGATTTTTTAATTGTTGAAAATGCTTTTGTAGAAAAAAATCAGCTTTGGTTAGCTACTAATGAAGGTGTTTACAGATACACTAACTATAAATTAGAAACCATTATAAATGCCAATAACGGTTTACCTTCAAATAATATAAATGACGTATTAATACATAAAAATAAAATTTTTATTAGCACTAACAATGGCGTTGTAATTCTGCCAAAAGACCAAAAAAACATTTCTCAATTTTTAAAAATTTACATAGAAAAAGCAGCTTATAACGGTAGCAAAATAAACAACCATAAACGTACTTTTAAATACATAAAAGATAACAATACAACGTTTTCTATTGCTAGTATAAATTTTAATGAAAACAATAAAGATTTTACATATCAATACAAATTACATCCAGTTCAAAAAAATTGGATTACTACTAATTCTAACAACATTAATTTTACTGATTTAGAACCAAATAATTACACTTTAGAAGTAAAAGCCAACAACTATTCAGAAAATTATAGTTTTCAAATAACAGCGTTGTGGTATCAACGTACTATCTCTAAATTTTTAATCTTCTTTCTTATTTTAGGAACTTTAATTTTAATTTTATTTAAAATTAGAGACCGAGAACTTACTAAAAAAACGAATAAAATAAATGCTCAAAAAAAATTAGCTGAATACGAATTACACGCCTTACGTTCGCAAATGAACCCTCATTTTGTGTTTAATTCACTCAATTCTATTCAATACTATATTACTAAAAATGAAATTGAATTATCTGAAAAATATTTGGTTCGGTTTTCACGATTAATTAGAAAATTCTTCGATTTCTCACGAGATAAATTTATTTCTCTAGAACAAGAAATTTCATTATTAAACAACTATTTAGAAATTGAAAAAATGCGCTTTGGAGATGAGTTTAATTATAAATTTAATATTGATAAAAGCCTTAATTTAAACGATCAAAAAATTCCTTCAATGCTTTTACAACCTATTGTAGAAAACTCTGTAAACCACGGTTTATTTCACAATGAAGGAAAAGGAACTATTGTAATAAATTTTAAACATCAGGCAATTAATCAATATACTGTTGAAATTATAGATAACGGTATTGGATTAAAAAAAGCAAAACAAATTAAAGACCAATCTATAAAAACTCACATTTCTAAATCTAGCGATATTATTAAAGATCGCATACATTTACTAAACCAATCACACGAGTGGTTTGTAACTTATAATATTTACGAAATTGAAAATAATGGTGGAACTTGCGTAAAACTAACTTTTAAAAAAAATGAATAAAACAACTGCTATAATTGTTGATGATGAAAAAAATGCTCTGGAAAGTTTAGCATTAAAAGTTGAAAAATATTTTCCACAAGTAACTATTACGCATAAATTTCAAAACCCAAAATTGGCATTAGAAGAAATTAATAATAACCACCCACAATTGTTATTTTTAGATATTGAAATGCCCGTATTAAGCGGATTAGATTTACTTTCTAAAATTGAAAATCCAAATTTCGAAATCATTTTTGTAACCGCTTATAACCAATACGCTATTGATGCCATAAAACATTGCGCCATTGGCTATATAGTTAAACCTATTGATAATGATGAGTTAAAAAATGCCATAAACAATGCTATAAAAAACATTGAACAAAAAACTGCTTTAGAAAAAAATAGACAATTATTAGAAAACCTAATTTCAAACGGAAACTCAACCATTGTAATTCCAACACAAAAAGGGTTAAGTTTTATTAAAACTTCAGAAATTATTAGGTTTGAAGGTATTGATGGATACACCAAAATTGTGCTTAAAAATTCATCTATACTTAGCTCGTACAGCATTGGTAAATTTTCAAATTCACCTAAACTAAACAACTTTTTTTCTATCCATAAATCTCATTTTATAAATTTAAATTATGTGTCCGATTTTTTAAATGAAGGTTATGTTATTTTAAATAACAACGATAAATTACCTATTGCTAAAGCCAGACGGAAAGATTTTTTAGAAAAAATTCAACATATTTAACTATAAACATAGAGTAACGTATAGTAAAAACAAAATGTTAAATAAAAACTAATTTTATAAAAAAGAACCTAAAAATTTCTTAGCATATTTTTTACTTTGTTAAATTAGCACTCTCAAAAAAAAATAGTACATGAATTTCGAAGTTACCTTTAATACAAAATGGTCAGATTTTGACCCAAACAGACATATGAGACATACAGCATATAACGATTATGCTGCTGAAGTTAGAGTTCGCTACTTTCAAGAACACGGTTTATCTATTAACGAATTTGCCAAACTAAATATTGGTCCAATTTTATTTAAAGAAGAAACTTCTTTTTTAAAAGAAATTCATATTGGCGAAAACATTACTGTTAAAATGGAATTAGAAGGTGTTTCTAAAGGAATTGAACGTTGGCGTTTTAAACACCAAATATTCAATCAAAAAGGGGTACTTTCTGCTGAAATAAAAGTTTATGGAGCATGGATAGACCTATATAAACGAAGACTAACAACTCCTCCTGCAGAATTTGTTAAGATTCTAGAAGATTTACCAAAAACCGAAAACTTTAAAGAAATACCATTAAAAAGTGAAAAATAGGAAAACTATTTACACACTTGTAACTGTATTTTTTGCCATCCTATTTTTTATTTGGGATAATTATGATTTTGAAGGTTTTGGCAATAACGCAGATGAGCTTGCTATAAATACAACTAATTTTCTACCAAGTTCAACAACCGGACAAATAGTTCATCACAATAACTATTCGCTTTCTTATAATGAAAAACATGAACAAGCAGAATGGGTTGCTTATATTTTAAAAGATTCGCATATTTCTTCTACCAATTTTAAACGCCCTTATTTCGAAAAAGACTCAAAGGTTAAGACTGAAAGTGCCCATTATAAAAACTTTTCAAATTCTGGATACGACAAAGGACATTTATGTCCTGCTGCAGACAGAAAGTTTTCAAAATCTGCCTACAACGAAACCTTTTTAACCAGTAATATTTCACCACAAGAACATCAGTTTAATGCTGGTATTTGGAACAGATTAGAGCAAAAAACAAGATATTGGGCTACAAAATATAAAAATTTATATGTTGTTACAGGTGGTATTTTAGAAAATTCAACCAAAACTATTGGAAGTGAAAAAGTAACTGTTCCAAATTATTTTTATAAGATTATTTTAGATTTTCAAGAACCTGAAATTAAAGCTATAGCTTTTTTAATTCCTCATGAAGATTCTGATAAAGCACTGTATAAATTTGTAACTCCTATAGATAAAATAGAAGAACTTACAGGAGTTGATTTCTTCCCAGAACTAGAAGATACTATAGAAAACAAGTTAGAAACTTCTACCAATTATCTAAATTGGAATTTTTAAAAACAGCTTTTTAGATTACTTTTTCACAAACAAAACAAGCCGAAAGAAAAGGATATACTTATTATAAAAACAAATCTGATCTTTCTAGTAGCAACAAGATAAACTAAGGAAAACCGGTTGATGCTATCGCAAAGAAAGCACAATTAAGTACAAAAGTTGCAAAAACAAGTAACAACACCAAAACTGGAACTTCAATAGTAAACAGTGGAACCACTAATGTAAAAGATACCAAACAAACAGATAATGGTTCTTATTTAAGAAAAAAAGCCAGCAGTACTACCTCTAAAAAAACGACACAAAAGCCCAAGCCTATTGTTAGCCCTACTAAGCTAACTAATGCCACAGATTATAATAGCTCTAGAAGTAATAAAGGCACACATTACTAGAAATTGGTAGGTTTTTTTTATCAATAAGATTTAAACAACATTACAACTACAACCTAATAAGTTTTAAAACTTGTTAGGTTTTGTTGATTGACCACTTTTACAACTTGTACAATAATTAACAACCATCAGCACTATAGCTTTTAAATAAGAAATTTAAAATTTCTGATACAAAAAAAGAGTTGACTTTCGCCAACTCTTTAAACCTATTAATTTAATAATCTAGTATTATTAATTCCAAAATATTGAATACAATGCTACTAAAACTAACATAATTGCAAAAGCTCCAATATTAAAAACTGGACTTGTTTTAAATAATTGCTTTGTAATTACAATTCCTTTTTCGTCATCTTTTCCTTTATGTTGAATTAAACTAGTAATTACAATTACTACCATTGTTAATAAAGCAGTATACCCCATTTGATCCATAAAAGGCATTGATGTGAATTTTAATGCAACAGCAATTGGAATTGAAACTAATGCACCAATAATTGCTGCTCTGTTTGTAGTTTTTTTCCAAAATAACCCTAACATAAATACTGCTAAAATACCAGGACTTACTATTCCTGTATATTCTTGTATAAATTGAAATGCTTGATCAATTCCTCCTAAAAGAGGAGCCATTATAGAAGCAATAATTAAAGCTACAGCAGCTGAAATTCTCCCCATATTAACAGTTTGTTTATCACTTGCATTTTTATTGATATATTGTTTGTAAATGTCCATTGTAAAAATGGTTGAAGTAGAATTTAGCATAGACGCTAAAGACGACACAATTGCAGCTGCTAATGCAGCAAAAGCAACACCTTTCATACCTGTTGGTAAAAATTGTAATAACCAAGGGTATGCTTTATCAGCTTGTTCTAAAGTTGGTAAATTATGTAAGCCATCAGCTCCTAATCTCGCCATAATTGCAGGATCATTCACCATAACATACGCTGCAATACCAGGAACTACAACAATTACAGGTATTATTAATTTTAAACCCGCAGCTAATAAAATACCTTTTTGAGATTCTCTTAAAGATTTAGCAGCTAAAGTTCTTTGAATAATATATTGGTTGAAACCCCAATAATATAAATTAGCTACCCACATACCACCTAATAAAACACCAACTCCTGGCAACATATCGTAGTATTTATCCGATTCATCAAAAATCATTGTAAAACGTTCTGGTGTAGCTTCATAAACGGTTTTCATACCTGCAATAATACCTTCTCCATCAGAAACAGTATTTAAAGCAATATAAGTAGTTACTAAACCACCTAAAACCAAAAATACAACTTGTATAACATCGGTCCAAGCTACTGCCGAAAGTCCACCGTATAAAGAATACGCTGCAGCAAATAAAGCCAAACCTATAACTCCATACATCATTGGTATTCCCATAATAGTTTCTAAAGCTAAAGAACCTAAATATAGTACTGATGCTAAGTTTACAAATACATATAAAGCAATCCAAAATACTGCTAAAATCGTTTTTAAATTAGTTGAAAATCGTTTTTCAACAAACTCTGGAATGGTATACAATCCTTTTTCAATAAAAATTGGTAAGAAATATTTCCCTACAATAATTAAAGTAATGGCTGCCATCCATTCGTAAGATGCAATTGCTAATCCCAAAGCAAACCCCGAACCAGACATTCCAATAAATTGTTCTGCCGAAATATTTGCGGCAATTAAACTGGTTCCAATAGCCCACCAAGGTAAACTTTTACTTGCTAAAAAATAATCTTCGGCATTCTTCTCATGCCCTTTTTTATCTCTGGAAACCCATAATCCCACTCCTAAAATTAAAACTGCATAGGCAATGAAAATGAGGTAATCCCAAGATTCGAAATGTGTTGTCATAATGATATGTGTAGTTTAATTAATGTATTCATTTTTATGTTTAGTTTCTGTAATTTTTGACCAGACGAATTTAGTTATTTTCTTTAATTTATTATGAACATTAACTATTATTTTAAAATAACCCGTTAGATCTCCATTATTTATGCTTCTATTGCTGTCCCTTCACTTGGATTGGCTTCAAAAGCAGTTAATTTAATATTAAACTTTTTAAAATAAGCTTCTGAAGCAGCAGCTATAAAAGAATCGACTGCATCTTCATGAATAATATTAATTGTACAACCACCAAAGCCACCTCCCATCATTCGAGCGCCTATAATAGTATCGTAATTTTTAGAAAAATCTACTAAAAAGTCTAATTCTTCACAACTTACTTCATATAAATTTGATAAACCGTTATGCGTTGCGTACATATTTGCTCCTAAAACTTCTAGCTGATCGTTTTTTAATGCTTCTACAGAATTTAAAACACGTGTTTTTTCTTCAACAACATAGGTACATTTATTGTACATATCTTCCGTAAATACTTCTTTAAATTCGGCTAACATTTCTGAAGAAACATCACGTAAAGATGCTACTTTAGGATATTTTTCCTGAATAATAGCTACACCTTGCTCACATAAACTTCTACGTTTATTGTATTCTCCATCCGCTAAATTATGCGACACATTGGTATTTAATAATAATATTTTATATGGTTTTATATGAATTGGCACATGCTCATATTCTAAAGATTGGCAATCTAATAAAATTACATGACCTGCTTTACTCATTACTGAAGCAAATTGATCCATAATACCACATTTTGTACCTACATAATTATGTTCGGCTCTTTGTCCAATTTCAACAAGTGTAATTCTTGGCAATCCTAATTCAAATAATTCATTTAAACCAAAAGCCAAACCACATTCTAAAGCCGCTGAAGAACTAATACCTGAACCAACAGGAATATCGCTGCTAAAAATACAATCGAAACCTTCTAACTTATCTGAAAGCTGTTGAATTTCGTAAACTACACCTAAAATATAGTTTTCCCATTGTTGCTCACTTGGTTTTACATCGCTTAAATTAAAAGTAAAACTAGTATCAAAGTTTTTACTATGTACATTACATGTATCAACCGTTCCATTTTTCTTAAATTTAAACTGAATTTTTTTATCTATTGCTGTTGGAAGTACAAATCCATTATTATAATCTGTATGTTCTCCAATTAAATTAATTCTACCAGGTGAATTAATTGTTAAGTTGTAATGTTGCTCATTTAAATCCATCAATTCCATTTTTTAATAATAAATGTCTTTTTTACGTTTATTAATTTAGTTGCTAAAATACATATTTTTTGATTAAAAAAATCAAAAAAATTATAGAAATTAAAAAATAGCTAATAAAAAAATAATTTGTCAACAAAAAGTAATTCCATTTAACGGAAACAAATAAACATTTTAAAATTCAAAAAACTAATAAACAAGCAGTTAAATTAGTTAAAACAATAAATTTATAGCTGTAAATAACCCTATTTAAATTTTAAATATTTTTCTAATTTAGAATCAGTTTAAAAAAAATAATGTGAATATTAAACGAATAGCTATTAACTATAAAAAACACAATTATTACAAACTTTAAATGGTAAATTACATTTAAAAAAAGGACGTTAAAAATTTATATCAATGCAATTTTCATTAAAAAACTACTAGTTTTTAGAGTTAAACTTTAAAAAAAAACAAATACCCTATCTGAAAAATTCACACATTTGCACTTATTATTGAATTTTTTTCAACAAAATAACTGATTTATTGAAAATAATCTTTACGCATATTAAAATCTCATATTAATTGATAAAGAAAGAACGAAATAATGAGGACTATCTTTTAGTGAAGCAATTGTCGAATGGCAATGAAAGGGCTTTTGGAAAATTATATCAAAAATATAAAGATGATATTTACGCTTTTAGTTTCAGCTTACTAAAATCTAAATCAAATGCTGAATCAAGTTCAGCATAACGGATTAAACGAACGTCATCCCGAACTCGATTAGCTCCGCTGAATCTTCGATTTCGGGATCTCAAGATATTAACTAAATGATAATTGGGCTTCTTTAGGGACAGATGCTGAAACCGTAGGTTCACGAATTCTAATACATAAAATAACATTTTAATTTATAAACTTGTTAGTTTTCAGAAGCTGAGTATGGATTCCTGCCTCCGCAGGAATGACATCTATATTTTGAATTATGAAAAAGTTATAAAGTCATAAAGTTTCTTGTAAGCTATTGGCAACCGTCATCCCAAACTTGGTTCGGGATCTCATGATGTTAACTAGAAACATGATTTAGGTTTACTTGAGACAGATACTGAAACCGCAGGTTCACGAACTCCAGCAATAAAATAAAAAAGTATAGCGAGTAATCAAGTTCAGCATAACATTGTTTTAATCGAAATTTTAACCCGGCATATCGAAGGTGTATCGTAAAATATGAAGTGAAGACATCGTAAAATTTTAGGCTGTTTGAGCCTAACCAATTATACTCGCTAACTAAATTTTTAAAGGCGAGTTCCTAAAATTTAGATGTTGAACAAAATATTTAGATACAGTTTCGTAAGCCTAGATTTTTTGGTTCGTTTTTTATCAATGAAAAAATGAACAAATAAGTTCCATCCGTCATCCCGAACTCGATTAGCTCCGCTGAATCTTCGATTTCAGGATCTTATGATGTTAGCTAAAAGAATGATTTAGGTTTAATTGTAACAGCTACTGAAACCGCAGATTCACAAACTCCAGCAATAAAAAAAGATAGTACACAAACAAGTTGAACCTGACGCAATGCCAATGCTTTAACAACAATTACCCATAAACAACAATCGGTATTTCAACAAAAATCACCCATAAAAAAAGCTCTTCGATATCGAAGAGCTTTTGTGCGGGCGGAGAGACTCGAACTCTCACACCTTGCGGCACTAGATCCTAAGTCTAGCGTGTCTACCAATTCCACCACGCCCGCTTTAGTTATTGTGGGTGCAAATATACACAATAGTTTAAAATTGCAAAGCAGTTTTTCAATATTTTTTATTACACTTAAAATCCGAATAAAATTATGTATTTTTGAATAAACAAATTATAATCTTAATGAAAAATATTAAATCGTACGTTAGTGAACATAAAGACCGCTTTATTAACGAACTTATCGAGTTACTTAAAATACCATCAATTAGTGCAGATTCTGCCTATAGTCAAGATGTTTTAGATACTGCAGACACAGTAAAAACAGCTCTTTTAAAAGCTGGATGCGACCAAGTAGAAATTTGTGAAACACCTGGATATCCAATTGTTTATGGTGAAAAAATAATTGATTCTAATTTACCAACAGTTTTAGTATATGGCCATTATGATGTGCAACCTGCAGATCCAATTGATTTATGGACTTCACCTCCATTTGAACCTGTAATTAAAACTACCGATAAACATCCTGATGGTGCTATTTTTGCTCGTGGTGCTTGTGATGATAAAGGCCAAATGTATATGCATGTAAAAGCATTGGAATACATGACCCAAAACAACAACCTACCGTGTAATGTAAAATTTATGATTGAAGGTGAAGAAGAAATTGGTTCTTCTAGTTTGGCTTGGTTTGTAGAACGCAATCAAGAAAAATTAGCAAATGATGTTATTTTAATTTCTGATACAGGAATGATCTCTAACACCCAACCTTCTATAACTACTGGTTTACGTGGTCTTAGTTATGTTGAAGTTGAAGTTACTGGCCCTAATAGAGACTTACATTCAGGACTTTATGGTGGTGCTGTTGCAAATCCTATAAATATATTAACCAAAATGATTGCTTCATTACACGATGAAAATAATCATATTACAATTCCTGGTTTTTATGATAAGGTTGAAGAATTATCTTTAGAAGAAAGAGCAGAAATGGCAAAAGCGCCATTTTCTTTAGAAGCTTATAAAAACGCCTTAAATATTGATGACGTTTATGGTGAAAAAGGTTATACAACTAACGAACGTAATTCTATTAGACCTACTTTAGATGTTAATGGAATTTGGGGTGGTTATACTGGTGAAGGTGCTAAAACGGTTATCGCAAGCTCAGCTTATGCTAAAATTTCAATGCGCTTAGTTCCTAATCAAGATTGGAAAGAAATAACCGAACTCTTTAAAACACATTTTGAAAGTATTGCTCCAAAAGCTGTAACTGTTAAAGTTACACCACACCATGGCGGACAAGGTTATGTAACTCCAATAGATAATATCGGATACAAAGCTGCTAACAAAGCTTATACAGAAACTTTTGGAATACCTGCAATACCACAACGTTCAGGTGGTAGTATCCCAATTGTTGCATTGTTTGAAAAAGAATTAAAAAGTAAAACTATTTTAATGGGATTTGGATTAGATAGCGATGCTATTCACTCTCCAAATGAACATTTTGGTGTTTTCAACTACCTAAAAGGAATTGAAACTATCCCATTATTTTATAAATATTTTGCTGAAATGAGTAAATAAAAAAAGAAGCTGTCTAAAAAGTAAAGAAACCCGTCATTCTGAATTTATTTAGCTCCGCTGAATCTACGATTTCAGAATCTCATTATACTGATAATCAATTATTATGAGAACCTGAAATCGAAGATTCATAAATTCCTTATTAAAAAATAAGAAATGGATGAGTAATCAAATTTAGGTTGACGAAAATTTTACCTTTTAAACAGCTTTTACTTAGAATAACTTCTTATCGCTATTATATTTTCTTTACATAATCTGTAATGATTACTATTTGAGTAGGCCCTACTTTACCCTCAATATATTTTTCATTATCACGATCTAATGAAATTCTACGTACAGCTGTTCCTTGTTTGGCAACCATACTAGACCCTTTTACTTTTAAATCTTTTATTAAAACCACAGAATCTCCTGCTTGTAAAACCACACCATTTACATCTCTATGCACTACCTTATTTTCATCTTCTTCCTCACCAATACCTGTTGCTTTAGCCCATTCTAGAGTTTCTTCATCTAAATACATCATATCCAATAAATCTTGAGGCCAACCTTCTGCACGTAATTGTGTTAACATTCTCCAAGCAACAACCTGAACAGCTGGAACTTCACTCCACATACTATCGTTTAAACAACGCCAATGGTTTACATCTACAGTATCTGGATTTTCAATTTGATCTATACACACTTTACAAGCAGCAATACTTTCTTTTGATGGTGCTACTTCAAAAACATTTAAATCTTCTGTTGCTCCACACAATTCACATTTAGCACCGCTACGCTTTTCTAATTCTTTTGTTAAACTCATACTTAATTTTTTAGAATTGCAAAAATACATTTATTTAATTGGTATCGCAACTTGATGTTAAATTCTGTGATTACTCGAGTTTAGCTTAATGAATTAAAAGACCGTCATCCCGAACTTGGTTCGGGATCTCATGATGTTAACTAGAAACATGATTTAGGTTTACTTGTGGCAGATACTGAATCAAGTTCAGCATGACGGTTTTATTTTGACTTAGTTTTTAAGTAACGTCATCCTGAACCTGCCGACAGGCAGAATTGATTAGCTCCGCTGAATCTCCGATTTCAGGATCTCATGATGTTAGCTAAAAGCATGATTTAGGTTTACTTGTGGCAGATGCTGAATCAAGTTCAGCATGACGGACGTAACAAACAGCTACTGAAACCGAAGGTTCACGAACTCCAGCAATAAAATAAAACAGCATAGTGAGTAAACGAGTTCAGCATAACATTATTTTAATCGAAAGTTTAACCCGGCATATCGAAGGTGTATCGTAAAATATGACGTGAAGACATCGTAAAATTTTAGGCTGTTTGAGCCAAACCAATTATACTAGCTTACTAAATTTTTTAAAGGCGAGTTCCTAAAATTTAGATGTTGAACAAAATATTTAGATACAGTTTCGTAAGCCTAGATTTTTTTGGTTCGTTTTTCATCGATGGAAAAATGAACAAATGAGTTCCATCCGTCATCCCGAACTCGATTAGCTCCGCTGAATCTTCGATTTCGGGATCTTATGATGTTAACTAGAAGCATGATTTAGGTTTGATTGTGGCAGATGCTGAATCAAGTTCAGCATGATGTACACTACAAACAGATGAAAGATGCTGAAACCGCAGGTTCACGAACTCTAGTAATAAAATAAAACAGCATAATGAGTAACCAAGTTCAGCATGACGGTTTTATTCCAATTAAGATTTTAAGTAACAGATTGCCGCAGTTGTGTTTTTCATTACATTACAAACACGCTCTCGCAATGACGAGTTACTCCTACTTCTTAATTTCCCGAGCAGGATTCCCAACATACAAGCCATTATCGGGAATATCTCTAATAACAACAGTTCCAGCTCCAATAGTAACCCATTTCCCAATAGTAATTCCTTGAATAACTTGTGCGCCTATACCAATATGAGTGCCCTCTCCTATTTTTACATTTCCTGCTAAAGAGGCATTTGGAGAAATATGTACAAAATCTTCCAATTCACAATCATGTTCTACAATAGCACCCGTGTTAACAATACAATGTTTTCCTATTTTAGCTGCTGCATTTACCGCTGCATTAGCCATAATAACAGTCCCTTTATCAATAAAAGCATATTTAGAAACATGAGCTTTTGAATGTATTACAGTACCATAATTAGCTTGTAATTTTTGGACTATAAACTTTCTAACGCTATTAATACCAACACTTACAATTAACTCATCAATCAATTCTTTATCAAAAGTATCATAATCAAAAACGGGTATCGATAACAATTCTTTTATGGTTGTATTATCATCAAAAATACCATCAATTTTTTTTAACGTTGAAGATTCTATACTATCGATTATCACTTTACAATGACCACTTGCTCCATATAAATACATAACTAATTGTTTCCTTTAAATCGGCTCATTGCTACGGTTGAGCTCGCATTAACACCTTCAGATTTTATTACTTTTTTAATTGTTTTTATTACAATTTTCACATCTAATTTAAAACTTAAATGCCTCACATACCAAACATCATATTCAAATTTTTGCTGCCAACTAATAGCATTTCTACCATTTACTTGTGCCCAACCTGTAATTCCTGGCTTTACCTGATGACGCTTTTTTTGTTCGTTCGAGTATAAAGGTAAGTATTCTGGCAATAAGGGTCTAGGCCCTATTAAACTCATATCTCCTTTTAATACATTTATCAGCTGTGGCAATTCATCTAACGATGTTTTACGTACAAAACTACCTATTTTAGTTAAACGCTCTTTATCGGGTAATAATTTACCTGAGTTATCTTTTTTATCGGTCATTGTTTTAAACTTAATTATTTTAAACAACCGCTCGTTTAATCCAGGACGTACTTGAAAAAAAAATGGTTTTCCCTTATTAGCAAGTGCTAACAACACTACAATAACTACTAAAATTGGGGATAACACTAGCAATCCGATAAATGCAAGTATGCTGTCTAGTATTCTTTTAAAGTATGTTTTGTACACTTTTTTTGAGGTAAATTTAGGGGTTTTATATGGATTTTGCTATATTAAAATAAAAAGGAATAGTGAGTAATCGAGTTCAACATGACGAATTAAAAGACCGTCATCCCGAACTTGGTTCGGGATCTCATGATGTTTACTAGAAGCATGATTTAGGTTTACTTGTGGCAGATGCTGAATCAAGTTCAGCATGACGTACGTAACAAACAGATGAAAGATGCTGAAACCGTAGGTTCACGAACTCCAGCAATAAAATAAAAAAATATAGTAAGTAATCAAGTTCAGCATAACATTATTTTAATCGAAAGTTTAACCCGGCATATCGAAGGTGTATCGTAAAATATGACGTGAAGACATCGTAAAATTTTAGGCTGTTTGAGCCAAACCAATTATACTAGCTTACTAAATTTTTTAAAGGCGAGTTCCTAAAATTTAGATGTTGAACAAAATATTTAGATACAGTTTCGTAAGCCTAGATTTTTTGGTTCGTTTTTCATCGATGGAAAAAATGAACGAGTAATTTGATTTAATTTGGTAAAGCTACTGAAACCATAGATTCACGAATTCTAATACATAAAATAACACTTTTAATTTATAAACTTGTTAGTTTTCAGAAGCTGAGTATGGATTCCTGCCGGAGTTTATCTTGAGCGGAGTCGAAAGGCAGGAATGACATCTATATTTTGAATTATGAAAAAGTTATAAAGTCATAAAGTTTCTTGTAAGCTATTGGCAACCGTTATCCCGAACTTGTTTAGCTCCGCTGAATCTTCGATTTCAGGACCTTATGATGTTTACTAGAAACATGATTTAGGTTTGATTGTGGCAGATGCTGAAATAAATTCAGCATAACGGACGTAACAAACAGATGAAAGATGCTGAAACAGCAGGTTCACGAACTCCAGCAATAAAACAAAAAAATATAGTAAGTAATCAAGTTCAGCATGACGAAGTGAAAGACTGTCATCCCGAACTTGTTTAGCTCCGCTGAATCTTCGATTTCGGGATCTCATGATGTTAACTAGAAACATGATTAAGGTTTACTTGTGGCAGATGCTGAATCAAGTTCAGCATGACGGTTTTATTTTGACTTAGTTTTTAAGTAACGTCATCCTGAACCTGCCGATAGGCAGAATTGATTCAGGATCTTATGATGTTTACTAGAAGCATGATTTAGGTTTGATTGTGACAGATGCTGAAACGAGTTCAGCATGACGAATTAAAAGAACGTCATCCCGAACTAGATTCGGGATCTTATGATGTTAACTAGAAACATGATTTAGGTTTACTTGTGGCAGATGCTGAATCAAGTTCAGCATGACGATTTTATTTTGACTTAGTTTTTAAGTAACGTCATCCTGAACCTGCCGATAGGCAGAATTGATTCAGGATCTTATGATGTTTACTAGAAGCATGATTTTGGTTTGATTGTGACAGATGCTGAAATAAATTCAGCATGACGTACACTACAAACACGCTCTCACAATAACATTTGCAAAACAACCTCTAAACCAACCCTTCATACTCTTCTAATAAAGCATTCCAAACCACTTGTTGTTCATACCTAGTTTCAACCATTTTTCTAGCATTGGATTTTATTATATTAAAACTAGCTTCATTTACTAAACAATGCTGCATTGCTTTTAAAATAGCGTCTTTATCTTTTACTGGAATAATCCAACCATTTTTACCTTCTTCAATAATTTCATTACAGCCATTAATATTAGTCACTATACTTGGTAATGCCATAGCACCAGCTTGAAGCACTACATTTGGAAAACCTTCTCTATAGCTTGGAAACACCAATACATTGGAAATAGCAAAATACGGACGTACATCGTGTTGCCAACCTACTGATATTATATTTTTATTATTTAAAATTTCTTGTTGCGTTTCTTCCAATAACGGATCTAAAGCTGTTTCTAAAGGACCTACCAATAATAATTTTGGGTGTTGCTTGTTGCTTGTTGCTTGCTGACTGTCAACGGACAACTCTTTAAACGCTGCTACCAACTCATTAATTCCTTTATCGCCTACCAACCTGCCCACAAAAATAAATACAATGGCGTTTTTTTCAATGCCTAATTGTTGCTTTAAAGCTTCATTTTGTGAACTTGTAAAGTGCTCGTTATTAAAATATGAAGTATCTATTCCATTTGAACTCCCATTGGCTAACACCTTTAGTTTTTCAGTTTTAGCAAACTTTTCTGCTTTTATAATTTTTTCTAAACCTTTTGAATTCGGATATACTTTTGTAGCACAACTATAAGTTAGTTTTTCAACAATATTTAAAAGTGTACGTTTAAAACCTGTAGCTTCTAACAACGGCATTCCTGCAACGGTATGCAATCTATGTGGTACGCCTGCCAACTTTGCGCCTAACATACCAATAATTCCAGCTTTTGGCGTATGTGAATGTACTATAAAAGGTTGTTCTTTTTTACAAAGCTTATAAAAATTCCACAAAGAAACCAGATCTTTTAAGGGCGCAATAGTACGGGTCATTTCAACCTCAGCAACAGCAATACCTTCTTTAGTTGCTACTTCTTGTAGGTCTGAACCACGAGAAGAAACACCAAGCACCTTATAAAATTGCGACATAAAGCGATGCTGCCCCTTCAATAATATTTTTAAAGAAAGTGGAACTGTTGTAATTCTAATTAACTTCTTTTTCATTTTTAAATTTTATTGAAAATTGTTTCCGTTATTTTTCGTATTATTTTTATATAAAAATGAACTAAAATTAATGCTAACAAAAAACTTACTCCTTTTTTTACTGAACTACTTAAATCACCTCTCAACAAATAAAACTCAAAACCCAATAAAAACAAATAGCCTATTTTTAAAAACAATGTTTGTTTTTTATGCCGATAGCTTGTATCTAAGTAAGCGTTTAAAATTACAATAAGCACTAAAAATAATCCAATACCAAAATACCCAAAATTAGCATAGCCTTCTCCAAAATAAGGCATAGCCACATTGGTATGATTAAAATTTAAGCTTGTTGCTAATAAAGTTCCTGTTCCTGGAGGCTTAGATGACCAAGTAGTTTCTTGTACAAAAAATAATAGCGCTCCAATTAATTGCCTTCCA
This sequence comes from Lutibacter sp. A80, assembly GCF_022429645.1. Taxonomy (GTDB): domain Bacteria; phylum Bacteroidota; class Bacteroidia; order Flavobacteriales; family Flavobacteriaceae; genus Lutibacter. The sequence goes on along the minus strand of NZ_CP092480.1, from coordinate 3,609,466 downwards.
CCTGTAATAATATCTTCTTTAATTAATAATGAAAAATTTTGAAAAGCATCAAAATGTCCTGTTTTAAACGCTGCTATACCATAAGAAAATCCACTATTTGAATTTCTAAAAACATTTAATAAGGGAAAAATTAAAAACACACCTATAAAGTAACTGACAGCATACGCATATTTTGATTTCCGTATGGGATATAACAACACAAAAAAAGGAATATAATAAGCTGCGGCAATACCCCTTGACAATGAAAATGGAAATGCCGTAAGTAACGCTATAACACCAAGTATAACTATATGTTTTCGATTACAACCATCAATTAATATATAGCGCAACAATACAATTATAGGAACTGCCCTAACAATTAATAATATTGAATAACCAATCAACCCAAAATTTGTATTTATTTTTAGAAAATTAGCTGGAGGTCTTAAAAATAAAACTTCAAAATTAAATTTTACAATCAGTACGGTTAAAACAAAAGCTCCAATAGCTACTAAATAATACCACCACAATGCTTCTTTCTGCTTAAATAAAGTCTCTTTTTTTAGTGTTAGTTTTTCAAAAAACCTATAACATAGATTGTAGCCTATTAAATACACTAATAAAATAACTAGTAATATACAACCTGTCTTTAAATAATCTGAATCGTTGAATTTAGGTGCATTAAAAAATGAATTTTCAAATTTATACTGTACTGCAGGCGCCAAACCAAAAAAGAAATAATAAAAGATATTGAATGTTTTATTTAAGCTAAAAGCTACTTGATCTTTCAACAAAAAAACTCCATACAAAGCCATGGTGCTTATTGTAAAAAACAATAACAACACCTTAAAGCTGTATTGAGTACCTGTATTGGAAAATATGATAATTGCAGACATTAAAGCAAGTAACAATACCAAAACAACACTTTTATTAAAATTTAAAATAATAGATTTCAAAATTTAATATTTTTTAGTCTTTTTAAACAATATATAGGAAGCTAAGGCATACAATCCTCTGGCAGTTAATAAAAATAATGCCCCACCTAAATAATTATTATTCACCAATAAAACCACTCCTACTACTACACCTATAAGCGTAGTAATAATTGTAATTTTACCAAATAATTTATCTTTTTCTAATACCAACAAACCATTTACACCAAATGCAGCAATAAGCGACATTAAAAAAGGTGTAGGACTCAGTATTTTAATAATCTGTATTACTTGTAATATCGCTGCTTCACTTTCTAACTTTAACCAAGGTGCTATTAAATAATCTGCACTAAAAAACATAGCAAGCGATAATAAAACTCCTGTAATTAGTAGCACCGTAAACGATGTTTTCATTACCTCTTTATTTCTGTTTACAATAGGATAAAACACCTTTGCTAAAATAGCATTTAGCGTAGCAAAAGCATTTGAAAATTTAACAGCCAATTGCATAAAACTTACATGGGTAGAAATACTAAAAAAGCCCACCAACAATACCGCTACATTTGAAAGTACAGAAGGTACAAATAAATTAATAAAGGAACTAAAGTTAAGATAGACATAGCGCATTACTTTTTTAAAAGGCAGCAACTTAATTGTTAACTGGTATTCATTTAACACATACGAAAAGCTAATTACACCTGCTACAATTAAACCAATGGCTTCAAATAAAATAATATAAATATAATCTGTAGGTTGCTTAATAAATAAAAGCACCAGCAATGCATAAATAAGTGTTGCTAACAAGTTTATAACGGGTAAAAATTTCATTTTTTCTACACCAATAAAAAACCACCGTAAAGAAAACAAATCGCTAAGCAATAAAAAAGAAGCGAAAAGGTAGAGTATGCTATGGGCTCTAAAACTTGGCTGTACTAAATTTAAGAGCAGTAATACCAACAATAAAAAACCAATGATATAGATTTTAACCGATAGCACTTCATTAAAAATTGTATTGATGTGCTTATTGTTTTTAGTTGTTTCTTTTGCTAATGTTCTTACAGCAACCAAATCGAAACCATAATTAGAGATATTCATAAAAAAGAACATTAAAGCAATTGCAAAAGCATACAAACCATAGTTTTGTATTCCTACTTTTAAAATTAAATACGGAATTAACCATATAGCAATGGCCAAATCTATTACTTTCACTGAAAATAAAGAAAAGACATTTTCTAAGAAATTATATAGACTTTTTAATTTCAATGGATTTTAAATTAATGAATTATACAATGCAATATGTTTATTTACCATTAGTTCAATATCATATTTTTTAGAACGTTCTAAACAAGCATTTGCAACTTTATTATAATAATTTTTAGTATGCAACAAATCCATAATGTGTTTTGCCAAAACCTTTTCATCGCCAACAGGAAATAATAAACCTGCTCCTTTAACTATTTGATTTAAACCTGGCACATTTGTAGCTATTAATGGTTTACCACACGACATACCTTCAACAGCTACAAGACCAAAACCTTCCCATTTTGAACTTAAAATACAAATATCAGCTGTTTTTAAAAGTTGTGGCACATCCATTCTTATGCCTAAAAATTTTACCCTTGTAGTTAATTTCAACTTTTGGACTAACACTTCACTCCTTTCTTTTAACTCTCCTTCACCTACCAATAATAATTTTACCTGCTCCGGTAATGCTGTTAAACTTTTTATTAATGTTACTTGATCTTTTTGATGAGTAAAACTAGAAACTTGGATTAAGATTTTATCTTCTATCGAAAAAAAGTCACTACATTTATATGCATTTACTTTACTAAACTTTTGAAAATTTACCCCATTTTGAATTCTTATAAATTTAGACTTTCTAGTTTTTAAATGTTTTTTTAAACTCAATTCAACATCATTTGATATCGTAATTATTTTTTTATAATTCTCGTAAATAATTCTATCAATTAATTTAAAAACATAAAACCTACGACGCTTATTATTTGTATTATGCTCTGTATAAACGAATTTAACTTTTGAAAATGACATTATTTTTGCCAATGCAACAAAATATAAGGCAGGAAACAAGTGTACATGCACTACATCATAATGCTTTAAATATAGAATTATTTTAAGAATTAAAAAAGGATTGTAAACCCATCCCTTCCCTATACTAAATATGCGACAACATTCTTGCTTTTTTAAAGCTGTTAAAAAAGGAGTTTCAGAACCATTTAATAATAAAATATCCATTTTAATTCCTTGCTTTACATACAAAGGAATACTTTCTAACAATAATTTTTCAGCACCTCCGGTATGTAAACTATTTATAACTTGTAGTACTTTCATTTTTTACTTTTTAAAAGTATATAGCCGTGAAATATAAAACCAAAAGGAAAACAAACCACTGTTAATAATTTTTGAGGATTGTTTTTAAAAAATTGAAAATCGCCTATAAATAAGGTTGAAGATATTAAATGTAAGCATTTTTTTACTTTTTCCTTAAAACTAGTTAGGTATTTTAATTCAACGCCTCTTGCATAACGAAACCCTTTTGGGTTTAATCTATATTGCTTAAAAATAGTATTTGACGAACCATCTGGTAAATATTCTACCACACATAATGGCTTGTTTAAACAGGCTAATTCATAATCTTGATCTATCATTAAATACAAAGTACCCAACGGTACAAAACGCTCATTTTTAAAAATAGGGTATTTTGGATATTTCTTAACTACATCAGTTCTAAATACCAATTTTTTATCTCCAGTAATTTTATATTGCGTATACATATTATTTAATGTACTAAATTCTAAAGCTTCAGGAAATTGTTTTCCTATGATAGTTCCATTTTTTAATACATCTAAACCTACAATCCCAGCAATAGTATTTTTATGTTTAACGCTTTCCCATTTATTTAAAATCAACTCAATAGCATTGTTGGGCATATAATCATCCGAATCTATACATACATTTAACTCGGTAGTGATTAGACTATAGGCTGTATTATGTGCCCCGTGCATTCCTTGGTTTTCTTGAAAAACATAGTTTATCTCAATTTTATGTTCAGCAATCCAAGTTTGCACCAGTTCTTTTGTAGTATCTGTAGAACCATCATCTATAATAAGCCAACAAAAATTAGTTGCTGTTTGTTTTATTAAACTCGCATACAATTGCCCTAAGCAAAATGCTCTGTTGTATGTTGGGGTAAAAACGGTTACTAATTTCATATATCTAGCGCTTAAAAATTAGGTCTTTTTTATAGAATTGTTGTCATAAAATAGGTAAAACCATAATACAACAATACGGTATATGCCAATACTTTTTGTTGTTTTACAAAAAATTGTTGCTTAAAAAAGGGGTAAAAAATAATAATCGCCATTAAAAACCACGATAAATACGCAAAACGGTTTGAAAAACTAGAACGGATTACCAAAATCCAAAAGGCATTGGCAGTAAGATAGATATTAAATAATTGGTGGTACATTTTATCGTTAAAATGTTTCTTAAATATAAAATAATAGCCTGCATATACAGCTGCTGCACTATACACTAAAAAATCCCACCGAAAACCAGTTTTTGAAAATTGAGATTTATCAATTGCATTCCCTAAATAACTTAACCTTTCTCCTCCAAAGCCTAGCGATGCAAATAAACTTTCCCAAAAACCACCTAAGGCTATTGATAAAGGTATTGCCACCAACCAGCCTATTAAATAATGCCGTGTATTATTATAATAAGTAGTTAATACATAGGCTGCAATAGGTATCATAATGCTGCCGTGTATTAAATAGGCTAATAAAAATAGCCCATACTTAATATATTTATTATTGGTAATTGCCAAACCATAAATAAAAAAAGAAGTTGCAATCCCATTCCGAATACCATTGGTGCCGTATGCCCAAAAAGAAAAGGAAGCTATTAACATTAAAAAAATAAAATACTTATCTATTCCAAACCATTTTTTAACAGCGGCATACAAGGGTACTATATACAAAATAGCACAGAGTAAAAAAAAGTATTGGGCAGACATAATACCGCTACAAAACTTCATAAACAAGCGCCATAAAATATCTTTTGTATTTGTAATTTCAGCTCCATTGGCAAATTCTCTAAAGTATTTTGCATACATCCCCATATCTCCAAAGGCAAAACTAATAGGCCGTAAGCCCATATATAAGGTGACCACAATTAATAAAATTACTGAAGCGGTTTCCTTTTTAGTAGCATCTTTAATTACATAACCCTTAACAAATAACTGTAAAACTGCTAAAAGCACCACTAGCAATACCATATTATAAAATAATGGTGTATAAGAAGGAATAGGTATAATGGAATTAAAAATCATTTGTTTAATTTTAATAAATAATCCTTTGCAATTAGATTTAAATTAAATTTTGAAAGCAACTTATCAACTTCAGATGAGTTTTTATAACAAAAATCATTATTCAATACATCACTTATAGCTTCTGCTATTAATTTCTCTTCAATTGTACAAAGTTTATCTTCAGGTATATTCAAATCTCCTCTAAAAACAGATGGAGTTATAAACCCTACTTCGGTCTTTATATTTTTTAATTTATATTTTTCATTATTTTTTAAACCCATCAGCTCTCCAATTCCATCTGTACAATTTGTTGTTACTATTGGAGTTTCTAAAGCCATTGCTTCTATAATTACATTTGGAGTCCCTTCATAATAAGAAGATAATGCTAAAACTTTTGCCTTCTTAAGATATTTATAAGGATTCGATTTTCTACCTAAAAAAATAATATTCTCTTGTAATTTATAATCAGCTATTAAGTTATTTAAATAATCTATAACTTCTACCTGCCCAGCTCCTAAAAATACTAATTTTGCTTTAGGAAACTTTAACAACACGTCTTTAAACGCCTTTAATAAGTGCCAAGGAGCTTTTTGAATAGAAACACGTCCCAAAAATAATATAACTTGACCTTGAAAAAGGATTGATTCTTCCATATCCAATATTGAATCATTAGCTAATTCTCTAATCCTTTTTATATTATGAGGATTATAAATTACAATAAGTTTATTTTTAAATTTAAATGAACAATTTTCAATAAGATCATCCTTTATCCCTTTGCTAATACATACTACTTTATCTAAAAAGTAATACGTCGACTTATAGCTTAATTTAAATATTTTATTAAAGGTAGACAAGCCTGAAAATTCTGAACTTTTTAAAGCATGAATACTGCCAACTTTAAATTCTTTACTAAATGACAAACTACTAAATAAATTAGCCATATCACCAAAAGCTATAGAATGTGATATTTCATATTTTTTAACTAGCCTATTTATTAAGAAAGGACACTTTAAATAAAATATCATTCTTTGAAATCTTGACATTTCATTAAAATCTTTATTACTTAAATAAATCTCATCATCTCCAAATGAAATTATATCATTATTTAATTTAATTATTTTTAACCCTTTAACTATATATCCTTTACTTTTGTAATAATCATAAAAAGTCAAAGCTAACCTTTCCATGCCACCAACACTACCATACGGAATCATTAATAATATCTTTTTCATGGTTAATTGATCATTTTTTTAAACAATTCATCCCAAAGTGGCATTATTTTTTCTGGAGCATAACGTCTTACGTTTTTAATAGCCGCTCCACTCATCTGCTTTCTTTTTTCTTGATGTTCTATAAGTGTGGCTAACTTTTCTGCAAATTCTTCTAAATTTCCATTCGCAACTATATAACCATCCTTATTATTGCTTATAATATCTGCTGGACCGTGTGGACAGTCAAACGCAACACAGGGTACTCCAAAACTCATGGCTTCTATCAATACCATACCAAAACCTTCTGACCTTGAAGGCAATACAAATATGGAAGCTTCAGCATATTTATCTGCTATATTTTTAATTGGCTCATTAAAACTAAAACGTGCACTCAAACCTTGCTCCTTTAACTTTTGTTGCAAATTAAGTTTTTTATGTTGTTTTCCATAAACCTCTATGCTCCAATCTGGATATTTTTTTTCAATCAACCCCCAAATGGTAAGTAGCCTATCAAAACCTTTATTATAACTCTGGGACCCTACAGCTAAAATTATATTTTTTTTTGCTGCTTTAAAATCTTTAATACTATTTTTAAATGGAGAAGGATTTGGAATTGCTGTACAATTAACTGTATGCCAATCTTTTTTATTTCCATTGGTAAGTACTACAAAAGCATCAAACTTTTTTGCACTCCAAAGCATTGCAGATTGTACACCATAATTTTTAAGCTTTTGAATTGCTGAATTATTTTTTTCTGAAATAAAATTAAAATCTAAGGAGGCATGCCGTTCATAAATAACAGGTGTTTTTTTTCCAAAGAATATTGGAAATAACAGACCTTTTAAACCATCATCACATACCGAAATAACATCTGGGTTTACAACTTTCAACGCATTTTTTATTCCTTTTTTATACTGTAAAAAATAATTGATAGCATTGCCACTTACTTTAATATCAATAAACTTAATATTAGTACTAAAGTTGTAAAATGGAGATTTGTCACCATTATTTAAAGTTAGAATATGTACTTTATACCCTAATGTATCTGCCAAATAACTTGCTTTTACCGCCAGTACACGCTCTAAGCCTCCTGAGCCATTAATTGCATTTGTAATATAGAATAACTTTATCATTCAGTCTTATTTAAAAAACTAGTTCTTAAAGTAAATCCTTGCGTAAATGGTAAAATATCAAAATTTTGGGAATATACACCAATTCCCTTAGTGTCTCCTTGTGAAAAATCGATAGCCCCATTACGACGTGTTACTTTCATTAAATAATTTAAAGCTTTATCTTTTGCATTTAAACACTCAGTTTCTAGTTCATCTATTTTAGCAGCATTAACTAAAAACCAAGCAAGAGTAGCAGTTGTAGAAGAATCTGCTCTAGCTTCTGCACTTGTAATCATCCAGTTCCAACTACCATTTACATTTTGAAATTTTAAAATCATTTTTGTAAATAAGATAACATTATTGGTTAGCACCTTTTTATCTAAATCATCTTCTGGTAAAGCATTCCAAGCATCAATTAAACCGATGGCATACCAACCTAAACCACGTCCCCAACCAAATAAGCCAACAGATAATTTTGTTTTAATATGATAGCTATGGCAAGGAATAAAAGACTCTTGTAACATTGCATATTTGTTAAATGCAGTTATTTGAAACAAGCCTAAATCTAACGCTTCTTTATTTTTAAATTTAACACCATATAAAACTAAAAACGGACATATAAAACCAATTGTATCTACATACCGATAGTGTTTCATGCTTTTACGATATTGTACCGTATCATCTTCTCCAATTAAACGTTTGATTAATTGATACACAGCATCATAAGCTGGTTTATTTTTTTGATGATTTACCCAAGATATATTTAAAATAGCGTATGCTAAAATAACGCCATCTATCTCTTTTGGCTGCTCTATCCAATTGCCTTTCTCAGTTATTTTAGTATTAATATAGTTTATAAGCTCCTTTTTAATATTTTTATCTTTATTCTCAATATAAACTTGTGTTAAACCTAAAACTAACCCAGCTTCCTGCCAATGTTGTATAGATTTTCTTTTATAATTTCCTTTTAAAATATCTATAATAATTAATCTATTATTATCCGTTAGTTTTATAGTAGGTGTTTTTTTAAACCATTTTATCGATTTTTTTAATATAGCTACTTTCCAAACCTCTGTTGTTTCCCATCTTCCTATATAAATACGATTTTTCCAAGAAATAAATTGTGGTATAATATCTATTAAAACAATAATTATAATTATTAAAATAACAATATAATTCATACTTTTTTATCTTACAAATCCACTTAGAGAATCCAAATCTTTACACATTTTTTGTTTCATAATATCGTTAATATTATGTGACATAGTATATTCCTTTTCATAAGTTGGTGAATCTTCAATTAATTTCTTTATTCTCTTTTCATATTCAGCAATGGAACTAATAACTTTAGCTGGATTTCCAGCTGCCACAACATTTGCCGGAATAGATTTCGTAACAATACTACCTGCACCAATTATTGTGTTATTTCCAATACTTACATTAGGCATTATTAAAGCTCTTGCACCAATAAAACAATTATCACCTATTTTAACTTTACCTATTTTTGTATACCCCAAACTTCTTTTAGTACTAGTATCATGAGCTAATAAATACACTTGAGGTGCAAAAACCACATTATCTCCAATTTCAATTAACCAACAATGACCGTGATCTATTGTACAACCTATAAGACCCGAACAATTTTCACCAACTTTCAGACCAGCTGCAATATTAGCATTTAAGGACAACTGTTCATTTGATATCCCTTTCAACTTCAATATAATTTTTTTTATAAGTTTAAATATCATTCTTCTCTTTTGATTACTTTATTTCTCATTCTTAAATATGCAAAATAAGCCCTAGGAAAAATAAGTATATATATAAACTTACTTTTAATAGATTTTAATTGCAAAAAATAATTCTTATTTGACAATAGACTACTTGATGCTAAATGAATATAATTGGAAATATATTTTTTTGGATATTTGTTAAATGGATGAATATTTTTAATTATAGATTGAAAAAAAGAGAATGCTAATCCTTCAATATACCATAATTTATATGAACTATCTGATAAACCTTCTTGTTGATAATTAACAATACCAATTATCTCATTTAAGCATATCACAAAATATTTTTTTGCCATATCGTGCCAAACTACTGCTTCAAAAACAAACTTTACCCCTTTTTTCTCTGGGAAAGGGTAATCCTTCATAATTTTTGTTTTAAATGCAACAGTTTTATCCCCTTTTAGATTGTATTTTAAATATATATCCGCAAAAGAAACTTTTTCTAAAGAATCATTAAAAGTATCTCCTACAACATTGCCATTTTCAAATTTAAACAAACCTACAATACCGCAAATTAATGGGTTCTCATTAATTTCAGGCCATTTTTTAGACATTAATTCTAAAGCATTATCTACTAAAAGATCATCGCTATCAACTAAAAAAAATAATTCCCCGTTAGCTTTTTTTACTCCTAAATTAATTGCTGTATGCTTTCCTCCATTTTCCTTATAAAAGTATTTTATTTTAATTTTATTATCACTAATTAAATTATTAACTACCTCTTCGAGCCCATCAGAACTCCCATCATCAACAATTACCCATTCAAAATCTTTAAAACTTTGCCTCAACAGACATTCATAAAGATCTATAACTAAATGCTTTCTATTAAAAACTGGAGTAAATATTGTAACTAACATTAATTTTCTAATATATTGTAAAGTTTATTAATTTCACTTTCTGTTCCATCCATATTTAATGACAAGTTTTTTATAAAAGATTCTCTTAAGTCATTACTAACAAATAGCCTTTCAATATTATCGGCAATTGATTTTGGTGTAAACTCGGAAATTAAACCTGTCTTATTATCAACAATTTGGTCTTGAGCAGAACTAAAATTAGTAACCACAATTGGTTTATGCAATAATTTTACTTCTTCCAAAGAAATTGACTTACCTTCATAAAAAGATGGTAATAGGAATAAATCACATTCTTTCATATAAGGATAAGGGTTTTCTTTAAATCCTAAAAAAATAATATTTTCACGAATTCCTTTATCTTGTGAAGCTTTTTCCAGTTCTTCCTTTTTATTACCCTCACCTATTATTAACCATTTAATTTTATATTCTTTCTTAATTAAAATTTCAATTGCGTCTAATCCAAAAAAAAGCCCTTTCTCTTTTGCTAACCTACCAACATACAAAATATTAAAATAATTTTTATCTAAACTAATTGACATTGGTTCATTTGATAATTTAATTAATTTATTTTTGGAAACTATATTTTCTATAAAAGTAATTTTTGAAGATAAAAAAGGCAATCTTAAAGACAGTCTATCTCGTAATTCTTTTGATACCGTTATAATATGATCTAATTTTGTTAAATATTTTTGCTCTTTAATAAAATCAATTCCAAGTTTCTCTAAGTCCGTATGTACAAACCCTATTTTAATTTTTGCATTTACTTTATCTATACAAAAATAATTAGGCGTTTTTTCCAAATAGCCAATAGCAGCAACGTATTTTTTAGATAAGCTTGGAATTACTTTTTTTAGGTATTTCCAAGCTTTTTGTTCTCTAACTACTGGTTTTTTTTCAATTTTATAAACAAATCCGGCTAACATTCTATAAAATATTAATTTAAAATTGCCTTTTTTTAAGTTTTGTACTATTGCTTTCTTTATAGACATATCGAAAAAAGAATAATTTTTAGGCTGCTGTAAAATTGTAACTTCTTTTGGTACATCTTTTATAAACATTCCTTCTTTTTTAAACAAATATAAGTCTACATTGTATCTATTGTAATCTATTACTTGTAATAAAGAAACTAAAGCTTTTTCTGCACCACCACAGTTTAAACTGTTCATAATAAAAAGAATATCTTTTTTCATTGTCTAATATTCAATCAGATTATACAAATTATTAATTTCATGTTCTGTTCCTAAATTTTCTTTATTTAAATTAAAAACTAAACTTTCTCTTAAATCTTTATCCATTATCATTTTTATAATTCCATTTGCTAAGCTTTCGGCATTTATTTCTACAACTAAACCATTTATATTATGCTGTATTTGGTCTTTAACTGTTGAATAATTTGTTGTTACAATTGGTTTATTTAAAATCTTTGCTTCATCAATTACAATTGATTTTCCCTCGTATTTAGATGACTGAACAAAAACATCTGCTTTTTTTATAAAAGGATAAGGATTCTCTTTTAATCCCAGCAAATAAAAGTTCTCAACTAGTTCTTTTTCTTTTATTTTAATCTCTAAATTTTCCCTTTCATTTCCTTCTCCTATAATATACCAATTTAAATTATAACCTTTTCTCTTAATTATTCCACAAGCATCTACTGCCATATCAAACCCTTTTTGAGGATGTAATCTACCTATTGAAAGAATATTATATTTACCTATAATCATTTCATTTGCTGCGTCGCTCTCAGCTAGTTGGGATATTAATTCTGTTGATACAATATTATGTATAGTTTTAATTTTTTGTTTTAATTTAGGAAAAATAAATTTTAATACGCTTAAACATTCTTCTGAAACCGTAACCAAATAATTTAGTTTTGTAAAATAAAAATTATCAAATTCTTTATTTAAATCTAACTTATTGTAATCATTATGTATAAATCCAATTTTTTTATTAGCTTCAATTTTATCAACTAAAAAATAAATAGATGATTTTTCTAAAAAAGCAATAGCTGTATCATATTTTTTATCGGACTTTGGAATTACAGTGCTCATATTTTTCCAAGAATACTGCTCAGCTAAAGCTTTATTTTTAATAAACTTATTTTTAAACGTAAATAGCAACCTATTAAACACTAACCTAAATTTAAATTGTTTAATAAATTGTAATATAGATTCTTTTAAAGGCAGAACAAAATCAGTATAATCACCTTTTATTTCAATAATTGAAACTTCTTTGGGAAGCATGTTTAAAAACAATCCTGTTTTATTAAACAACACTAAATCAACATTATATTTAGAATAATCAAATACACTCAATAAATTTATTAAGCTCTTTTCTGCACCACCTGCATCTAGACTTGGAATTATAAATAGAATATTTTTTTTCATATACTTTTTTAAATAAAGTCAATTGCTTTAATAGCCATTTTTTTTATTTCAGGAATTTTATTTTTTAAAACCACTTTTAATTGTTCTTCTTCCTCTAATAATTCATTAAATTTAGCTATTAATATTTCTGTATTAGATATTTCATTTAAGTTTAGCACTAACTTTTCTTCTCCAAAAATATCTATCGCAATTCCTTTAGATTTTACACTATAACCTAATACCATGGTAGGTACTAAACTTGAATAAGCTGCAATGGTTGCATGTGTTCGTGCTCCTATAAAGAAACGCATCCTCGCAATATATCCTTTGTATTGTGTCGCATTTAAGTTATTTGGTAATATTAATACTCTTCCAGAATCTTTAAATTGACTATAAAACTCCAATAGCACCGCATAATCATCATTATTCGGTTGTATAACATGAGGTGTAAAAGCAATGGCCATATCTGTAGTTTCAATAATATGTTGTACCAAATTAAATGCCGCTTCTTTTGATTTCTGATTTTTAGCATTCACCAATGGACTAAAATTAAAACCAATAGTATTCCCTTCTTGCCATCCTTCAGGCAAAGGTAATTCTTCTTTATCGAGAAGAAAAGCTCCATCTGCTACCTGTTTAACATTTTGAATTTTATGTTCTTTTAATAAATTATATGTTAGTGGTTCACGAGCCAATACTATATCAAATAACTTTAAATCTTCAATTTTTGGTTCAGATAAATCTTCCTTTCCAATAGATGCTCCCCACAATATTAATTTTTTACCTGCCTTTTTTATACATCTATCTATTTCATAAATACCTGGTTGCTCTCCATAACAATAATTATCACCTCCAATAGATAAAAAAATATCATAATTAGGAATGCTATCTATAATGTCAGCATAAATCTTTCTAAAAGCATAGTTTTCATCATTCAATAGCTTAACTTTAAAAGCACTTATAAACCATGGTATCGAATACTTTTTTATAGACCTTCTTTTATCTAAAAAAACAGCATCTAAGAAAGGTATTATTTTATCAGATTCAGGATTTCCAGATGCCAAATGAATAATTGCCTTTGGGTACTTTTCTTTAATTAAAACTGCTGCTGTTCTCACAATAGCTTCACAACCTCTATTTGTACTCCCTGAATGGAAAAACATTAGTATTTTCATCACTTAACTTTTATTTCTTATGTTGCTATATGCTGTTAGTATAAAAAGCCCAGCCATACTTTTTATTTTCATACAATATAAAAGCAATTTTTGATAGTTCCCTTTATTTATTTTTAGTTCAGTCCAATTTTTATGTAGTACATCTTGTACCTGTTTATTAGAAATCATATTTTTTACATACAAAAAACGTTGTTTAAACGGTATTTCTGCATTCGATTGTAAATAAATATGAATTAATGAAACTATTGTAGTTACAAAACGTATTGATTTTAATTTAGTTGCTTCTATTTCACTTAAAGTTAACTTATACGCTTTAACATGCTTAAAATTATATACATCTAATGCTATTTTAAAATAATCTTTATTTAAAATGTTACGCGTAGCACTCCCGGTAACCTCCCTATAATAATAACCAGCGTAATTTATAAATTGTACTTTGGTAGCTTTGTTAAAACATTGTAAATTAAATAATGCATCTTCTCCATTTGTTATGCCTATTGGAAAGTTAATTGCATTATTTTTTATTAAATCCGCTTTATAAATTTTATTGCAACATGAATTTAAACCATCTTCTTTTAAGAAAAAAGGAATAATTTTTTCTTGTATCTCTAACCTATCAAAAACTTTAGTTGTTGAAAAATTGCTTTTGCGCTCATTAATTATTTCCTCTTGCTCTTTGTGAAAATTTGAAATAACAATATCTAAATTATTTTTTTTTGACGTTGTATATAACGTTTCAATAAAATCTTCTTCAATAAAATCATCACTATCTATAAAGGTTATATACTCACCCATAGCTATTTCAATTCCTTTATTTCTGGCAACAGAAACTCCTGCATTTGATTGATGAATAACTTTAATACGTGTATCTTTTTTTGCATAGTTATCACAAATTTGTGCAGATGTATCTGTAGAACCATCATTAACAAGTATAATTTCTAAATGATGAAATGTTTGATTGATAATTGAATCAATACACTTGTGTAAATAATCTTCAACATTATATACAGGCACTATTACACTTAAATATTTATTCATACTATTTTAAAAAGATTCTTTTAAATATCATTTTTACAAAAAATTCATTATATAATTAATTTACATTAGAAAAATCTTAATTTCAATTACAAAACACTACATTATCATATAGTAAATATATACCCTATTTAAATTTTGACTGTAATAATTTAATATAATATAATGAAAAATCTTTTCCAGCCAATAAAAACACTATAGGGGCTATTTTGTATTTTATTAAAATAAAAGATAGATTATTCACAGTTTTTAACGGTTCTTTAAAAAAACTAAAATATAATCTTGTTAAAATAAAGCGAAACATATCTCTTTTTAACTGCTTAAAATGTAATTTATCTTTTTTAACAACCTCTAAAAATTTAAGATGCTCTCTTATATGAATAATTAATTGCTGTTTCTTATTTAATCCAGACCAAACCCCACCACTATGAACTCTATAATTGGCAGTATTTGCATCTATATATTTTAATTTACCTTTTGTAGCATAAAAATACGTGTAAAGCTTATCGCCTCCCGTAGAATCTGGAAATTTCGCTAAAAAGTTAATAAGGTCATTTGATAAATTCTTAGAAACAATAGTTTGTGTAGGTGCAATAAAACTTCCATTTAAAACATCTTTAGTTATCCAATTTTCTTGGTGTCCATACCTAGATTCATTTATAAAAACTCCATTAATATCTATATTTGATTTTGCTGTAAAACAAAGACTATACTCCATATTCGCCTCCAAAAAATCTACTTGTTTTTGTAATTTTAAGGGGTCTGTCCAATAATCATCACCTTCGCATAGGGCTATGTATTTACTTTTGGTTTGTTGTAATGCCCAAATAAAATTAGGCATCATTCCTTTATTTTCGTTGTGTTTAGTATATTTAATACAACTGCTATTGGGGTGTTCTTCTATTATTTTTTTGACTATTTCTTCTGTTTTATCTGGTGAATTATCATCTACAATAATTAATTCTACCTCAAAACTACATTGTTGCATTAATACTCCTTCAATAGCTTTTTGAATGTATTTTTCATGATTATAAGTAATCATTACCACACTAACTAATGGTATTTCTGCCATACAATTAAAAATTTAAAGGTTGTAATTGCTTTACCACTTTAGCTGGCACTCCCAAAGCCATAGAATTATCTGGGATATCTTTAGTTACAACAGAGCCAGCTCCAATTATTACATTTTTACCAATAGTTCTATTTGGCAGAACTGTTGAATTTGACCCAATTTGAGTAAATGCACCCACTTTTACATTACCTAACAAATTAACGCTTGGTGAAATTTCAACAAAATCACCAATTACACAATCATGCGTTATATTTGAATTATAATATACAATACAACCAACCCCAAATGAAGTACTATTTGATATATTAACACCACTCATAATTATAGAACCATCACCTAAATTAACATTATAATTTCCAATAACACTATAAGGACTTATACAAGAAATTAAATTACCATTAAGCTTTTCAAATTTTAAGTTCATTTTATAACGTAAAATAGGATTACCTATACCAATAGTAAATTTATTACTCGTAGCGTTAAAAAAATTAATTACTTCTTTTTCGTTCTTTAAAATAGGAAATTTATTATATAACAACTCTCCAATATCAGTATTTATATCATCATAAAAAGCGATATTCTCTAACTTATTTTGTTGATGTAGTATTTCTAATACTTCTTTTGCAAACCCTTTTGCTCCAATTATTAGCATAATTCCTTATTAATTAGTGTACAAATTAGCTTTAACTCATTTTCTTCCAAAGTTCCATACAACGGCAAACACAAGATGCGTGCAGCAATACTTTCAGAAACTGGCATTTGTTGCTCCCCTACATAATTTAAAGTATTTAAAGATGGATAAAAATACCTTCGAGGATATATTTCAAGCTCGTTTAATGCCTTTTGAACTTTTAACAGGGCTGCTTCACTTTTAAAAATAACAGGGTAATAGCTATAATTCCATATTGTATCTGCTCTTAATTCCATTTTTTCAAGTTTAGAAAAATCTAGATTGATGTTATAATAGTCCACTACTTTTTTTCTTCCTTCAAGTATGGTATTCATATATGGCAGTACAGACAAGCCCATAGCTGCTTGTAACTCGGATAATTTCCCATTAATACCTACACCGTAAAATGCTGTAGCAGATTTATGTCCAAAATTATGACTGTAAAAACTTTGCAATTCATAATCTTTGTTATTGCAAAATAAGGCGCCGCCTTCTCCAGTATGAAATAGTTTAGTAGCATGAAAACTACAAGTGCTTATATCTCCATAATTAAACAACGAAGTACCTTTGTAATGCACGCCAAAACTATGAGCGGCATCGTAAATTACTTTTAAATTATATTTTTTAGCAATGGTTTCAATAGCTCCTACATTACAAGGATTCCCAAACACATGGGTTGCTAAAATAGCGGTGGTTTTTGGTGTTATTGCAGCCTCTATCTTTGTTTCATCAATGGTTAAATACCTAGGGTGTATATCTACAAAAACGGGGGTACAGTTTTCCCAAACAATAGCAGAAGTGGAAGCCACATAACTAAATGGTGTAGTGATAACCTCTCCAGTATTACCAAAAAGCTTTAAGGCTATTTGTAAAGGTATGGTTCCGTTATTCATACAAATTATATGCCTAATACCTAAATACGCTTTTAAGTTTTCCTCTAACTCACGTACCAATGTTCCTCGGTTTGTAATCCACTCATTTTTCCAAATACGTTCTAATTGCTTTTGGTAAACTTCAATAGGTGGTAAAAATGTTTTGGTAACGTTAATCATTTTAATTTTCCCATTTAAAAGTTGGTCTAATTGAGCCTGGCTCTTTCCCCATGTAAACACCTAAATCACGCTGACCAGGTACAACTGTAAAATTTAAAATATCTTTTTCAATAAAAATAGGTTTTCTTTTATCTTCAACCACAAACAATGACAAGAAAAATTGACCCGCTTGGAAAAATGAACTTGGAAAAGTACAATTTAACTTGTTAACTCCTTTCTTAATTGTTACCTCACTTGATACATTAGAAAAAGAAAACAAAGCCTCTCCCATTTCGTTAAATAAATGATAAGTTATATGATACCTTTGAGGTTGATCTGTCAAAAAATCAATAACTGTATTTAGTACAATTTCTTTATCTTCAACTATTGGTTGCTCTATAGGTGTATCTATATTAGTAATATTAATTTCTTTTAAATTAAAAATATTATCACAAAACACTGTATTATTAAATATTTTGCTATTTATAAATTTACTTCTTCCTTTTAAATAAAAGTTAACACCTTCGTTTGTATTCCCTTCAAAAGCTACTAACCCATCTTCTAAGACAATACTTTTAGTACATAAACTTTTCACACTCGCCATATTATGACTTACAAACAACACTGTTCTCCCTTCTCCTTTAGAAATCTCGCCCATTTTACCTAGGCATTTTTTTTGAAATTCTGCATCACCAACAGCCAATACCTCATCTACAATTAAAATTTCACTTTCTAAATGTGCTGCCACTGCAAAAGCTAGCCTTACGTACATACCGCTACTATAGCGTTTAACAGGCGTATCTATATAGCGTTCTACACCAGCAAAATCTACTATTTCATCAAACTTACGTGTAATTTCTTTTTTACGCATTCCTAAAATAGCACCGTTTAGATAAATGTTTTCTCTACCAGATAACTCTTGATGAAAGCCTGTACCTACTTCTAATAAACTAGCAATCCGCCCTTTTACTTTTATTTGTCCGGTTGTAGGTGCGGTTACTCTAGATAGTAATTTTAACAAGGTACTTTTACCAGCGCCATTTTTACCAATAATACCAACTGCATCACCTTGGTTAATACTAAAATTTAAATCTTTTAAAGACCAAACTATATTGCTTTCACCTTTGGTACTTCTATCATTGGTTTCACCTATTCTTAAAAAAGGATCTTCTTTTCCTAAAATTTTAGTAGTCCAAAAACGCTCTAGATCTTTTGTTAAGGTACCTGTACCAATTTGCCCTAATTGGTATGCCTTTGAAAGATTTTCTACTTGTATAACTGGTTTACTCATTAGATAGTATCTACAAATGTTTTTTCTGTTTTAT
The DNA here is from genome assembly GCF_022429645.1 of Lutibacter sp. A80. Classification (GTDB taxonomy): domain Bacteria; phylum Bacteroidota; class Bacteroidia; order Flavobacteriales; family Flavobacteriaceae; genus Lutibacter. The sequence continues at coordinate 3,590,587 of NZ_CP092480.1, read as the reverse complement.
TAAATATAATAATTCCCAAGAACAATACTACCATAGTAAATAGTACTGGATAGCCAACGCTCCATAAAGTAAAGGTTCCTTTTCCTAAAAATCCATATCTAAAGGCTTCTATAACACCTGTCATAGGATTTAATTCGATAATCCATTTATATTTTTCGGGTGCAGTACTTAATGGATAAATTACGGTGGTGCCATACATTAACAACTGCACACCAAACGTTACTAAAAAACTAAGATCTCTATATTTTGTGGTCATAGCTGTTATAATTAAGCCCAAACCTAACCCTAATAAAGCCATTACTATAACCAATAAAGGAAAAATAAGTATGGCCGAAGTTATTTGAAAATCTGCACCCATATATGCGTAATAGCCCATCATAAATAACAACATTAAAAGCTGCACACCAAAGCGAACCAAATTACTTGTTACAATACTTAAAGGCATTATTAACCGTGGAAAATAGACTTTTCCAAAAATATTGGCATTGTCTTTAAAAACAGTACTTGTTTTTGTGATACAATCTGAAAAATAATTCCAAGCGGTGATTCCAGAAAGATAAAACAAAAATTGTGGTAAACCATCGGTACTTAAACCTGCTAGATTTCCGAAAACAAATGTAAAAACTATAGTTGTTAAAATAGGTTGAATAAAGAACCACAAAGGTCCAAAAATAGTTTGTTTATAAAAGCTTACAAAATCTCTTTTTACAAACATAAATAACAAATCTCTATACCTCCAAAGATCTCCAAACTTAACATCTAATAACGAAGTATGCCCTTTTATTATTAAATCCCAATAAGCATTTTGTTGTTTTCCGTTCATTTTTAAATTTAGGGTTCTATTTTAAGTCTATTACAAACATTTGCTTAAAGATTTGGGGTTACAAATGTTTGCTGCAAATATATGGTTTTATTCTTTATAAGTTAAAAGTTGGGTGTTGGTTGTTTGTTGGTTATTGGGAACTGTTATTCCGAGGTTGTTTTCGTTTGGTCTGTTATCTGAACTTGTTTAAGGGTCTTATGATGTTAGTTAAATGATGATTGAGTGTTTTTAAGTAACGTCATCCTGAACTTGTTTCAGGATCTCATGATGTTAACTAAATGATGATTGGGGTTCTTTAGGGACAGATGCTGAAACCGTAGGTTCACGAACTCCAATAATAAAATAAAAAAGGATAGTGAGTAACTAAATTCAGCATGACGAAGTGAAAGAACGTCATCCTGAACTTGTTTCAGGATCTCATGATAATAGTTAAAAGAATTATATACTCTCTTTTTATCTTATTTTTCATTTTTTCCATCGATGAAAAAACGAAACAAAAAAATCTAGTCTGATGATAATTTAATTGAATCTTACAGAAGTTACGCAGTCGACGCCAGACCGCTGCGCTCTTTGGCTTACTCTCGTCGCTTCACTTCCTTAGATTGCTACTTAAATTCTCATAGGACGTTTTTAAATTCGTCACCCCATAATGACGAGCTATAATGAATTCCGTCATTGCGAGGAAGGTACGACCGCGGCAATCTCTTGAACTTAACTAAATGATGATTGAGGTTTCTAGATACAGATTGCCGCAGTTGTGTTTTCATTGCATTACAACACGCCCTCGCAATGACGGGTTTTAAAGTAACGTCATCCTAAACCTCTCGTCATCCTGAACTTGATTCAGGATCTCATGAACTTAACTAAATGATGATTGGGATTCTTAGTGGCAGATGCTGAACTAAATTCAGCATGACGACTAATACAAACAGATGCTAAAATCACAGATTCACGAACATTAATAATAAAATAATGGCGGGTTACTAAATTTAATATCATATTTTCAGTAATATTACACCAAGCCACTAAAAAACAACACTATACATAAAATTCTTTTTACAATAAAAAAAAATTACTTTTTAACAACAAAATGTTATTAACTAATTTTATAAAAGATGAAATTAGCATTAAAAAATATATATTTTTACAAAAGAAACATAACAAGTAACGTTTAACAACTTGTTATTAAGGAACTTGAAAATAGTAACGAATCTATTTTCTAAATAGCACATAATTAAATAAAGTGCTATAGAAACAAAAAAAGTCCTAAAGCGGCAACTTTAGAACTTTGTATTTGAGTGGTAATGCTAAAAGAAGCATCTTTATTTTTTTAACAAGACAAATTTAAGACTCTTCTTTTAGTTTACCTAATTTTTTAACATAAAAATAAATTCATAACAAACTGATTATGAATAAGGTAAAGGTATGATTTAATTTATAAGACTCACACATTGTAACTATATGTATTACAATTGAATACCACTAAAAACGCGGTGAATTCACTTCAGAATGAAGGTGTACTTTTAAAAGCGTAACAAAAGAAGAGGTGCCGGTATAACTACCTCAATAAAAGTTATACATTTATAAATATATTTATAATGATTGCAATTAAAGCGCTCGAGCGCACAAATCCGCAAGACGTAAACGCGGACAACAAATTTTATGCTAAAGCTATTTCTCAAGGAGTAATAGATTTTGAAAGATTAGCATATTTAGTATCCAACCAATGTACAGTTCGTGAATCGGATTGTTATGCAGTGCTACGTGCATTAGAACATAACATTATGGACGAACTGAAACAAGGGAAGGTTGTACAACTCGGTAGTATCGGGAATCTTCAAGTAGGAGTATCTTCTAGAGGAGAGACTACACCGGAGGAAGTAAGTGCAAATTCTGTTAAAAAAGCGCATATCAATTTTAGACCTGGATCTAATTTAAGAGATATGCTAGATGTTATGAAATACAAAATAATTGCTGGTTAGGACCCTAATTATTGAGTCGTATTTTTTAAGAAAATCCCGAGCTGTTCCCGCAGCTTGGGTTTTTTTATACCCAAATTTCAGCTATATTTATTAGTATAAATCTAAAAATCTATTTAATAAATACCATTATTTATACTAATAAATCTTTTGAACTATTAGTATCTTTCTCTAAATCTATTTAATAAATAAAAAATCTATTAGTATCTTTTTTAAAACGCACTATAATTCTCAAAAAAGTGAAAAATACAGCTGTTTTTTGCTATTATACGGCTGTTTTCAATTAAAAAAGCACTAAAAATCAAGCATTTTAGCACTTATAAAATAAATGTTATAGGCGATTTACTAACATTTATATGCTGTTTATTAACATTTAAACGACTTACCTAACTGATTACACGAATATTAAGACATAAAAAAAACTCAATAATTCACGGTTAGGACCCTAATCATTGAGTTGTATTTTTTAAGAAAATCCCGATTAGTTCCCGCTAATCGTAAAATTTAATACAGTAAAAGTAATCTATAACATCGGTACTTACAATTTTTAGTGATATTTTTTTATACGATTTAAGGAGGTTGTTGGTTTTGGGTTTTGGCCTTTGTTGTTGATTTTGGCTATTGGTAATCGTTATTCCGAGGTTCTTTAGTGGCAGATGCTGAATCGAGTTCAGCATGACGAAGTGAAAGAACGTCATCCTGAACTTGTTTCAGGATCTCATGAACTTAACTAGATGATGATTGAGGTTTCTAGATACAGATTGCCGCAGTTGTGTTTTCATTGCATTTCAACACGCCTTCGCAATGACGGGTTTAAAAGTAACGTCATCCTAAACCTCTCGTCATCCCGAACTTGTTTAGCTGTGTCCGTCATCCTGAACTTGTTTCAGGATCTCATGAACTTAACTAAATGATGATTGAGGTTCTTTAGTGGTAGATGCTGAAACCGTAGGTTCACGAACACAATAATAAAATAACATTTTTAATTAATAAACTTGTTAATTTTTCAGAAGCTGAGTATGGATTCCTGCCTCCGCAGGAATGACATCTATAGTATGAATTATGATAAAATTTAAAAAGTCAATAACAATTGTAATAACGGAATAAAGTTTAACCCGGCATATCGAAGGTGTATCGTAAAATATGAAGTGAAAACATCGTAAAATTTTAGGCTGTTTGAGCCAAACCGATTATACTAGCTAACTAAATTTTTAAAGGCGAGTTCCTAAAATTTAGATGTTGAACAAAATATTTAGATACAGTTTCGTAAGCCTAGATTTTTTGGTTAGCTCACGCCTGCCTTATTGTTTATTTGGAGTTCGTGAATCTCCTATCGTCGATTTCGTTTTTCATCGATGGAACTGCGTAGCACATCACGAATACAAAAACAAATAATAATGGGATGAGTAAAAATGAACGGGTGATTTGATTTCTTTAGTGGCAGATGCTAAATCAAGTTCAGCATGACGTACGGTAGAAGCAGCTACTGAAACCTTAGGTTCACGAACACTTTAGTATAAAATAAAACAGCATAGTGAGTAATCGAGTTCAGCATGACGGTTTTATTTTGATTAAGGTATTAATTAACAGATTGCCGCAGTTGTGTTTTCATTGCATTACAACACGCCCTCGCAATGACGGGTTTTAAAGTAACGTCATCCCCAACTTGGTTCGAGATCTCATGATGTTAACTAAATGATGATTGGGGTTCTTTAGGGACAGATGCTGAATCAAGTTCAGCATGACGGTGAGTACAAACAGCTACTGAAACCGCAGGTTCACGAACACTAATAATAAAATAAAACCGCAAAGTGAGTAATCGAGTTCAGCTTGACGAAGGCTAAAAAAGAATTCATTAAAAAAATAATCCCGAATAAAGTTTTATAAACTAAATTCGGGATTAACTACTATTAAATATAATACATAAGCTTTAATAGCTCCACATATCGAGTTCTTTATTTCTAATTTCTTCTTTAATTTTATTGGATTCCATCACTTGGAATAAAGAATTTCCTTTAACATAATCTGAAATATCACGATCTCCGTAAATATTTTCTTCTCTGTAAATATTAGAATTAAATCTTCTAGCATTTAAAATATGATCGTAAGAAATAGGAAATGCTGAATTTTTTGGATTAAAAACCTTCATTTTATGCAATAAATTTCGCGCATCTGGAAACCACACCCAAAACAATGGCAATTGTTCTGTAATACTAATATCCTCTCTCCCCATAGTTTGCACATCTGGAGCAACAGGTGCTAAGGCTAATAATCTATATTTTAATTCTCCTTGACGTTTATCAATATACCAAACACCTTTTATTTTAAAGCCTTCAATATCTTGAGATGTTAAATTTATTTTATCAACATACTCATCAATATTAATTGCTCCGGCATTTAATTCATCAAAACCAGCATCAGTAGTATCAACTCTAAAAAGTTTTCTATTGATTTCGGCAGAGGTCATTTTAGCTGTAAAATAAGAATCGTCGTACACTTCGGTAATTTCACCTTCTCTAATACCTTTTAATAAGGTATCGAATAGCGATCTTCTATCACTAGCTACATTTGTGGTATCTACAGGATAATACAGCGGTAAATTAATACGTTCGTTTAAATCTATATATTCCCATATCATTTTAGACCATAAAATGTCTCTATCATCTACATAACCGTATTCTAAAGGTTTATCGTTATCAACAGCCTTTTGCGCAGCAGTTTTTTTTCCAATATCGGAAGGTCTTTTAGCATTTAAAAGATTAGATTGTGCATACGTTGTTTGAAACAACACACACAATAAAATAAACATTCCAATATTTCTCTTATTCATCATTTAGTTCAATTTATTGAATTTCAACACTTACTGGTGAAGCGTTTTTTATTTTATAACCACTGTTTCCTACTAACGAGGATTTAATATCAAATATTGTAACTACATCACCTCTTTTAGCTTTTGCAATTGATTTTTTTGCAGCAGCACTCATTCTATTTCCTCTTACAACAACAGCTCCTTGACCTGGAACTTTAAGTGTAAATCCGGTAGTTGAAAGTTTTAAGTCGAAATCGAAGTCTGGTAATTGAACACCAACAGTTGCGTTTTCTAAACTAGATTTTGGCATTACTACGTGTCCAGATTCTTTTCTAATAGTACCTTGTGGAGAAGGAATATCTTTAATTCTAAAGTTTTGTGAAGAACTTACCGATTGTCCGTTTGGCAATGTTCCAGAAACTTTAATTGTTACTTCTCTTCCCGAAGAAGGTGTCATTGTATATTTTCCAGATCCTGCAGTACTTCTTAATCCTGGCGCTGATGCTTTTACCAAATTATCAGGAATTCCAGGGATAGAAATAGTCATTGGGTTTGGCACACCCCTATACACTACATTCATTTTATCAGCTGAAATAACTGCACTATTTGGTTTTGGAATTACAGCATACGAACTTGCGATTGGAATTTCAACTTTTTCTCCGTTTTCTGTAAATACAAATTTACCTTTAATAGTATGTTCTCCAACATTTCCTGCTGGAAAATCTAACAATACCTGACCAGCTTGTATGCTAGATTCTGGTAAAGCTCTACCACCAATTTCTACCACATCTGCTTTTAAGGTTGGATCTTTTTTTCCTAAATATATTTTACCTGTAAACTTTTCTCCTTGAAAGAAAGCTGTTTTATCTGCAACCACAATGGCGTCGTAATTTGTTAAAGAAACATCACTTTCTAACTGACCACCTAGCAAGCTGCTATAAATTTCAGATTCTGTTGTTTTTATATCCATTTGCATAGATGTAAAATTGGTTATGGTAGAAATTAAAGGAAAGCCTTCGTATCTATTGTTTAACCATGGTTGTGTACCTACACCCTTTTTTTGGTCTGAAGTATCAAAACGATTCTTTACAACATCGCTTAACGGATTGTTTTCACCTAGAATTTCTACAACTTTAGTTTTATAACCACTAATTTGATCTAAAAATTCTTGTCCTTCTTTTGTAAACTTGTCATTTGCAAAAAAATATTGATCAACGAGATTTGATTGATCCATACTTTCGTAATTTTTTGGATCTTCTTGTTCTGCTAAAAAGAATTCTTTTTTAGTTTCTAAATATGCTGTAAAATCTTTTGATAATTGACTAATAGTATTTGCTTTTTCATACAAATCTGCATATTTTTCTGGTTGCTCTTGTGCTTTGGTTGCTAAATTGCTAAGTGTTTGATTGTTTTTTTGTGTAGCTGTTAAATTGTTTTCAACTAGCTTTTCATTCATAAAACCGAAAGCTGATAAAACTTCTTTAGACATATTCATTGCAAGCATAGCAATAAATACTAAATACATTAAGTTTATCATCTTTTGCCTTGGTGATAATTTACCTGAAGCCATTTTTAATTAGTTTTTTTTGATTAATAATTTATTTAAAATAAACAACTAATTATTTATTAGACATTGCAGATAACATACCTCCGTATACACCGTTTAAAGATGATAAATTAGTAGCTAACGATTCCATTTGTTCTTTTAATTTTCCAGCATTTGCTGCCACTTGCTCATTAATTTCAGCTTGTCTACCAGTACTATCTAATTGTAATTTATACAAACTGTTTAAAGATTCCATTTGCGTTGCTGCTAAAGATAATTGCTCGCTATATTTAGTAGTTGCGGCAATTGAGTCTACTGCTGGTGCAATATTTTCGGCAGCGCCTTTAAAATTTTGAATGCTATCACCTAAGCTTTTCATTAAATTAGCATCTAATTTTGCTTCTTTAAGCATAGTATCTAATTTTTGAGATAACAATCCTTGAGTTTCAGTTGATTCTTGAATTTTTGCTTTTTCTCTCATGGCACCACCCGCTAATTCTGGATATACAAGTGACCAATCTAAATCGTCATCTACAGGTTCAAAAGCTGAAATTGCAAAAATTACGGCTTCTGTTATTAAACCGATGGCTAGCATTACACCACCTGTTAAAGGTCCGATGCTGTAATGTGTTAATTTAAAAAGTGCTCCAATAATTACTACTGATGCCCCTAGCCCATAGGCCATATTAAATATTTTCTTAGTTGCTTTTGATTGTGCCATAATTCGTAATGTTAGTATTTTAAAGTTTGTTAATTTAATTTCCGTTAATATCTGTTCCTAAATAATCTTGGACCGTTCTAAAGCCAATATAGCTTCTTGCTGAATCTGCATATTCATAATCACGTGTACTTACTTCTAAAAAGTAAGCAACATCTTTCCAAGAACCTCCTCTAACTACTTTTCTATGATTTTCTTCTATTTCTACATTTGGATTCATTGTAGAACCTATATAATAAGAAGCTTCACTATAAGCGGTGTTTGTCCATTCGGCAACGTTTCCAGACATATTGTACAAACCATAATCATTTGGTGGGTACGATTTTGCTTCAACAGTATACAAAGCACCATCAACAGCATAATTACCCCTGCTTGGTTTAAAGTTTGCTAAAAAGCAACCTCTATCAGTTGTTAAATAAGGATTACCCCAAGGGTACGTAGCGTTTTCTAGACCACCTCTAGCGGCATATTCCCATTCCGCTTCGGTTGCCAATCTAAATTGCGGTACTTGTGTAGGTCTTCTTTTAGAATTTAAAAAATCGTTTTTCTTTTTAGTTCTCCACTTACAAAAAGCTTTGGACTGCATCCAATTAACACCTACCACAGGATAATCGTTATAAGCTTGGTGGTAAAAATAATCTTGGTGCATTGGATCGTTATACGAATATTTAAAATCGCGTACCCAAACCGTAGTATCTGGATACACATTTACTGTTTCTTGTTTTATAAAGTTTCTTCTTTTCCCTTTATTTCTGGCTGCTTCTTCTTGATCTAGCCAATAGTAGGTAAAGTTTAATTTTTCTACATTTAACATTCTTCTACCTTCAAAACTATCTTCAATAGGCGTTAAAATAGAATCTATCATTACTTCGGCATATTCTTCACTTGGAAATTCGTGTACATTCCAAATAATTTCTTCGTCCCAATTTAGCATTTTACCTTGTGTTGGCGAGTTTAAATCACCTAAGCTCCCGTAGGTTTTCATCATATATTTTTGATATGGTGACATATCGGTAGAATCTATATTTAAAAATTTGTAGTCTTCTAATACTGGTTCCCCGTCAAAAGACATTAATTCTGAAAACAACGCCAATTCGGTTCTAACAATAGAATCTCTTACCCAGTATACAAATTCTTTATATTCGCTATTAGTAATCTCTGTTTCATCCATATAGTAAGGACGCACAGTAACAGTTCTGGCTGGGGAATTAAGTGAACCTGCAACATCTTCACTTTGTTTACCCATTGTAAAAGATCCACCAGGAATTAGTGTCATGCCATACGGCCTTTCTGAATGCCAATTACTGGAGCCTCTAACTCCAACTAATTCTCCTTGATCACTTGACCCGCAACTGACTACCACTAATGCTAGTAAAATATACAATGATATTTTCTTCATATTAATTTATAATTCTTTTGGCAAACGTATTACTAATTATTTTAAAATACAATATTTAATTTAATCTGCTTTAAACTTAAAAAAAGGAATTTTAGTATATAAAACACCTTATTTAATTTAATTTTTTAAATGTTTGCATCCATCTTTCAGGAATTTCTTGGTTACTTGCACTTATATAATCTTGATATGTACAAGGTATTAACGCATGTCTTTTAAATTTATTATTACTTATTTCTATTTCCATCCACCATCTGCCACTCTTATTACTTTTATAAAAGTTCAACAATTCATTTTCTATGGGTACTATAAATTTCTCATATTGATCTTTTAGGCCAAACGGATAATCGTTTGCTCTAAAGTTATATCCTTCAATAAAGTACCAAATTATTTGAGAAATTAATTGCGCCGATTGATTTTTAGTATCTAACAGCGGGTTGTACTCGTATATCCCGAACGATGTAACTTTATCGCTAATACCAGCATACCTTGCAATAGCACAAATATCGGTACCTGAAAGTCCATTCGGCCCTGCATTATTACTAGCAGGAGATTCAGCATTTTTAACTGAAGATAAATCTATACTTACAATATCTGCATCTCTTAAAATTGGTTCAACTAATTGAATAGAATTTAGCACCTCCCCTAATCTGCACGTATCAAAATACAAACTACTTAATAAGTCTATTTCGTCTTGTGAATTAAAATAGGTTTGATAACCAATATTACAAAAATTAAATAAATTATTAGGCGGGTTCATAACAATTTTACTTAAATACGATTCTGAATTTAAGGGATCTTCTATTGTTCCTAAGTCAAATTTACGATCTACAGCAACTAGGTTAACTGTCTGTTCTAAAACATCATACGCTCTATAATTTGCATAGGTAAGATCTTGTCCTCCCCCAATAATAATTGGAATAATTTTATTTTTAATTAAATAACTTGAAAGTTCATTTACAGCAAAGTAGGTATCTTCTATGGTATTTCCTTGTTCAATATCTCCTAAATCAGCAACATTTATAGGCCAATTTCCTGGAAATAGCTTGTACAATTCTTTTCTAACCTCTTGTAAATCTACCCCTGTTCCGCTGTTATTAACTGCGGCTCTACCTTCTAAAACACCAAAAATTGCAATTTTTGTAGTTGTTAAATCTGGAAAATCATCTTTAGTAGCGTATATTTTAATACATTGACCAATCGAGAGATTGGCTTGCATTTTAGCGAAATTCACTAATGGAGTATCTACAGGTTGAAGATAATTAAATTTCATTTTTAGGGGTTAAAGTAATCTAATTGTTGGCAAGATAATAAAAAATTTATTTTTTTGTTGTTTTTCTTTTAGTTGTTTTTCGTTTAGTCGCTTTCTTTTTTGGAGCTTTCTTTTCTATAATATCTTTTACCTCTTCTAAAGTTAAATTTTTAGCATCGGTTGTCTTTGGCATTTCTATTTTTATTTTTCCTTTTAAAATATTAAATCTACCCCAACGTGCTTTTTCAACTCTAATGCCTTCTTCTTCCCAATTATGAATTACTTTTTCAATTTCTTTACGCTTTTTATCTTCAATTAATTCTTCAAGATTGGCTTGGGTTAAGTTATCAAAATCGTATTTTTTATTAACATTAATAAACATACCATTCCATTTAATAAACGGTCCAAATCTACCTACACCTTTTTGAATTGGTAAGTCTTCATAAGTACCAATTGGTGCATCTGCTTTTTGTTTTTCTTGAATTAATTCTATAGCTCTGTTTACATCTACAGACATTGGATTTTCATCTTTAGGAATAGACACAAACATAGAATCGTATTTAATATAAGGTCCAAAACGTCCGTTAGCTACAACAATATCATTCCCTTCGTAACCTCCAATAGTTTTAGGAAGCTTAAATAAATCCATAGCCTCTTCGTAGGTTATAGAAGTTAATGTTTGATCAGGTTGTAAGCTTGCAAACCTCGGTTTTTCTTCGTCAGTAGCTTCACCAATTTGCACCATTGCGCCAAATCTACCCAAACGGGCATATACATTTTTACCGCTTTTTGGATCGATCCCTAATAAACGTTCTCCTTTTGCTCTTTCGGCATTTGCAGCTACATCTTCTACTATTGGGTGGAAATTGTTATAGAAATCTTTAATCATAGAAATCCAATCTTCATTTCCTTCGGCAATATCATCAAATTCAGATTCCACCTTTGCAGTAAACCCAAAATCTAAAATATTTGAAAAATTTTCAACTAAGAAATCATTTACAATATTTCCAATATCTGTTGGAACTAGCTTTCCTTTATCCGAACCAACCTTTTCAGTCAATACCTTAGCAGCTACTTTTCCTTTTGCTAATTTTAGTTGTGTATACTCTCTATCAACACCTTCTACAGTACCTTTTTCTACGTATTCTCTACGTTGTATTGTTGAAATTGTAGGTGCATATGTTGAAGGACGTCCAATTCCTAATTCCTCTAATCTTTTCACCAATGAAGCTTCTGTATATCTGTAAGGAGGTCTAGAATATCTTTCGGTTGCTACAATATTTTTATTTATTAAGGCATCTCCTTTTGTTAGATTAGGCAGCATTCCTTCTTGCTCTTCATCTTCATTATCAGTACCTTCTAAATATACTTTTAAAAACCCTTCAAACTTAATCATTTCACCATTTGCGGTAAAAACAGTAGTATTGTTAGAGTTTGAAATTTTAACATTTGTACGTTCTAATTGCGCATCGCTCATTTGAGAGGCAATAGTTCTTTTCCAAATTAAATCGTACAACCTATCTTGATCATAATCTACAGAAACCGTATGCTGTGCCATAGTTGTTGGACGTATTGCTTCGTGGGCTTCTTGCGCTCCTTTAGATTTAGATTTGAAATTTCTTGGTTTACTATAGGTTTCACCATACGATGCTATAATTTCTTCTTGTGCAGCATTTTTTGCATCATCAGATAAGTTTACACTATCTGTTCTCATATAGGTAATTAAACCGGCTTCGTACAAACGCTGAGCAATCATCATGGTTTTAGCAACAGGGAAATATAATTTTCGAGAAGCTTCTTGCTGTAATGTTGAAGTTGTAAAAGGTGCAGCTGGTGATTTTTTAGCTGGTTTTTTTTGTAAATCAGCAACTTTAAAATCAGCTCCTATACACGAGTTTAAAAATGATTCGGCAGCTTCTTTTGTATCAAAACTCTTTGGTAAATTGGCTTTAAATTTTTTACCTTCAGAATTGGTAAATTCTGCAACAACCTTATAGCTTGCAATTGGTTTATATGCTGTTATTTCGCGTTCTCTTTCTACAATTAATCGAACTGCTACAGATTGTACTCTACCTGCAGACAAACCTCCTTTAATTTTTCTCCATAAAACCGGTGATAATTCATACCCCACCAATCTATCTAACACCCTACGCGCTTGTTGTGCATTTACCAAATTGTAATCGATACTTCTTGGATTTTCAACAGCTTTTAAAATTGCTTTTTGCGTAATTTCGTGAAAAACAATACGTTTTGTTGCAATATCTTTTAATTTTAGTTGCTCAAATAAATGCCAAGCAATAGCTTCTCCCTCGCGATCCTCATCCGATGCTAACCAAACAGTCTCTGCTTTTTTTGCTAAACTTTTTAATTTTTTAACAATTGCTTTTTTATCTGAAGAAACAATATAATTTGGCATAAAATCTCCATCTACATTTATTCCTATTTCTTTAGAGGGTAAATCTGCAATATGTCCAAAACTAGATTCGACTTGAAAATCTTTACCTAGAAATTTTTCAATTGTTTTTGCTTTTGCAGGTGACTCTACTATTACCAAATTTTTTGCCATATATCTTTTCTTTTTTCATAAAAAACACCATGTTATTATAATGACGTTTAAGAATTGCAAATGTATATAAGATTTTTAAAACTTCTTAAATACCACACCTTAAAAATAATTAAAACACGCTACAACCCCTACTATCATTAAGAAAACTATTTTTAATTTTAATATTTTACCAATAAAAAAATAGATTATTTTCTTAAAAATTATGTTAAAATAATACATTATATATAATTAAAAACGCGCTTTTAAAGCTTTAAACTGAGGATTTATTAATGGTTTTTACTTATTGAAAACCGTCATTCTGAACCTGATTAACCGTAATCCCAAACTAGTTTAGTTAAAAAGTCTGAAAATTGGCGACGACTGAGCGAAGTCGAAGCCTTTTTAAAGTTCTATTATTGAATAGTTTACACTAACGTCATCCCGTAATGACGGGTTTTAAAGTAACGTCATCCTAAACCTCTCGTCATCCCGAACTCGATTCGGGATCTCATGATAATAGTTAAAAGAATTATATTCTCTCTTTTTATCTTATTTTTCATTTTTTCCATCGATAAAAAAACGAAACAAAAAAATCTAGTCTGATGATAATTTAATTGAATCTTACAGAAGTTACGCAATCGACGCCAGACCGCTACGCTTTTTGGCTTACTCTCGCTGCTTCACTTCCTTAGATTACTACTTAAATTCTCATAGGACGTTTTTAAATTCGTCATCCAGTAATAAAGAGCTATAATGAATTCCGTCATTGCGGGATGGAACGTGAAGAAAATGTTCAGTGAACATTTTTAGTGAACAGGCCAGCCGGCACCAGGGAAAAGCGACCGCGGCAGTCTCTTGAACTTAATTAAATGATGATTGAGTTTTCTAGATACAGATTGCCGCAGTTGTGTTTTCATTACATTACAACACGCCCTCGCAATGACGGAATAAAGTTTAACCCGGCCTATCGAAAGTGTATCGTAAAATATGAAGTGAAAACATTGTAAAATTTTAGATAGCCTGCCTTGAGCCGAGTCGAAAGGTTTGAGCCAAACTAATTATACTAGCTAACTAAATTTTTAAAGGCGAGTTCCTAAAATTTAGATGTTGAACAAAATATTTAGATACAGTTTCGTAAGCCTAGATTTTTTGGTTCGTTTTTCATCGATGGAAAAATGAACGAGTGATTTGATTTCTTTAATGGCAGATGCTGAAACCGCAGGTTCACGAACTCCACTAATAAAATAAAAAAGGATAGTGAGTAATCGAGTTCAGCATGACGAGGTTATTTTAATTAAGGTTTTAAGTAACAGATTGCCGCAGTTGTGTTTTCATTACATTACAACACGCCCTCGCAATGACGGAATAAAGTTTAACCCGGCCTATCGAAGGTGTATCGTAAAATATGAAGTGAAGACATCGTAAAATTTTAGATAGCCTGCCTTGAGCCGAGTCGAAAGGTTTGAGCCAAACCAATTATACTAGCTAACTAAATTTTTAAAGGCGAGTTCCTAAAATTTAGATGTTGAACAAAATATTTAGATACAGTTTCGTAAGCCTAGATTTTTTGGTTAGCTCACGCCTGCCTTATTGTTTATTTGGAGTTCGTGAATCTCCTATCGTCGATTTCGTTTTTCATCGATGGAACTGCGTAGCACATCACGAATACAAAAACAAATAATAAAGGGATGAGTAAAAATGAACGAGAGATTTGATTTCACTAATGGCAGATGCTGAATCAAGTTCAGCATGACGACTAATACAAACAGATGCTGAAATCACAGATTCACGAACTCCAATAATAAAATAAAAAAGGATAGTGAGTAATCGAGTTCAGCATGACGGTTTTATTTTGATGTAGGTTAAAAAAACAAATACTGAACTGTTTTTTAGTTTGAAAATCGAAAGTTAGAAAGTTAACTTTAGACTTGCTACTTTCACATCCTAAAACCAATTCTAAAGCGATTGTTAAAATTATGACAATATGTCATATCTTCAAAAAATTGGTTATATCTTTGCAATCCAATAGAAAAATTATGGGTAGCGAAAAAGTTATAGAAGAAAAAAAACAAGGTCAAGCGCTTTTAACAGATCAGAAAGAAGGAAATCATAAAAAACTATTTATAGAAAGTTATGGTTGCCAAATGAATTTAAATGATACTGAAATTGTAGCTTCAATACTTTCTGAAGAAGGTTACAATACTACGCATTTGCTTGAAGAAGCCGATTTAGTATTGGTAAATACTTGTTCTATTAGAGAAAAAGCAGAACAAACTGTACGTAAACGTCTAGAAAAATACAATGCCGTTAAAAAAATAAATCCCGCTATGAAAGTTGGTGTATTGGGTTGTATGGCTGAACGTTTAAAGTCTAAATTTTTAGAAGAAGAAAAAATTGTTGATTTGGTGGTTGGACCAGATGCTTATAAAGATTTACCTAATTTATTAGCCGAAGTAAATGCAGGAAGAGATGCCGTAAATGTAATTTTATCTAAAGAAGAAACATATGGCGATATTTCTCCGGTAAGATTAAACAGCAATGGTGTTTCTGCCTTTGTATCAATAACCAGAGGATGCGACAATATGTGTACATTTTGTGTAGTTCCTTTTACACGAGGTAGAGAACGTAGCCGAGATCCAAAAAGTATTTTAGAAGAAATTCGTGAATTAGTTGCTAAAAACTATAAAGAAATTACACTACTAGGACAAAATGTAGATAGTTACCTTTGGTATGGTGGTGGCTTAAAAAAAGATTTTAAAAACGCCTCTGAAATTGCAAAAGCTACCGCTGTAGATTTTGCGCAATTATTAGATTTAGCTGCTACAGAATTTCCAAAAACACGTTTTCGTTTTTCTACATCTAACCCACAAGATATGAGTTTAGATGTAATATATACTATGGCAAAACACGAAAACATTTGTAAATACATTCACCTACCTGTACAATCTGGAAGTACTAGTGTTTTAAAAAGAATGAACAGACAACACACCCGTGAAGAGTATATAGAATTAATAGACAATATTAGAAAAATAGTACCAGAATGTGCTTTATCTCAAGATATGATCGCTGGTTTTTGTGGTGAAACAGAAGAAGAACATCAAGACACCTTAAGTTTAATGGAATATGTAAAATACGACTTTGGTTTTATGTTTGCATACTCTGAAAGACCAGGAACTCCTGCTGAAAAGAGAATGGAAGACGATGTTGATTTAGCTGTTAAAAAAAGAAGGTTGAATGAAATTATTCAACTTCAAAGAGCACACGGAAATTACCGAATGGAACAATTTATTGGTAAAACCGTTGAAGTTTTAATTGAAGGAACTTCAAAAAAATCGGATGCACATTGGAAAGGACGAAATTCTCAAAATGCAATGGTTATTTTTCCTAAAGGAGAAGAACAAGTTGGGGATTTTGTTCATATCTTAGTAGAAAATTGCACATCTGCAACACTATTAGGAAAAAGAGTATAGTTATGGAATCATTACAAGCAATAAAACAACGTTTTGGAATTATTGGAAACGACCTGCTACTAAACAGGTCATTAGAAAAAGCAATTCGAGTTGCTCCAACTGATATTTCTGTTTTGGTAACTGGTGAAAGTGGTGTTGGAAAAGAAAATATACCAAAAATAATTCACGCATTATCACATAGAAAACATGCAAAATATATTGCTGTAAACTGTGGAGCAATTCCTGAAGGAACCATAGATAGTGAACTTTTCGGACACGAAAAAGGCGCTTTTACTGGTGCAACTACAACGCGTAAAGGTTATTTTGAAGTTGCCGATGGCGGAACTATTTTTTTAGATGAAGTTGGAGAATTACCCCTAACAACACAAGTTCGTTTATTACGTGTGTTAGAAAACGGTGAATTTATTAAAGTAGGATCTTCTCAAGTTCAAAAAACCGATGTACGTATTGTTGCTGCAACTAATTTAAAAATGCACCAAGCTATATCTAAAGGTAAATTTAGAGAAGATTTATATTATAGGTTAAGCACAATTGAAATTAACCTACCTCCTTTAAGAGACCGCTTAAGCGACATACACTTACTATTTAGAAAATTTGCATCAGATTTTGCTCAAAAATACAAAATGCCAACAGTAAGGTTGGCAGATGATGCAATAAAAATTCTAAATAACTATGGATTTCCAGGTAATATTAGACAGTTAAAAAACATTGCAGAACAAATCTCTGTTGTAGAAGAAAACAGACTTATTACTGGGCATAAAATTTTAGAATATTTACCTAGTAAAGGCACTAATTTACCTTCTGTTGTAAATGAAGAAAAATCTAAAAGCGATTTTGCTTCAGAACGAGAAATTATGTATAAAATTTTGTTTGATATGCGTAATGATATCAACGATTTAAAAAAATTAACACTCGATTTATTAAAAGGAAACGACAGCAGTAAGGTACAAGAAGAAAATAAACATCTAATTCAAAAAATTTATAAAGATAAACCTATCGATAAACCGGAAGAGAATCACGTAGAAGTTGTTAGAATTAATGAAAATTACGCTAATATAGAAGAAGATGATTATCCGTTTACCGAAACTATTGATGCAGATGAAAGCTTATCTATTCAAGACAAAGAAATAGAATTGATAAAAAAATCGTTAGAACGTAACAATGGTAAACGAAAATTAGCTGCAAAAGAATTAGGAATTTCAGAAAGAACACTGTATCGTAAAATAAAACAATACGATTTATAGTTAATAATAATTATATTTGAAATTGAGTTTTGTCATTCCTGTAAAAACAGGAAAACATACTAAGTATTAGTAAATTCCTAACTGTACAAGAATGACAAGATTCATAAAAAGTTTACAAAAAACCAAAGTTCTGCACTAATATTGCAGAATTTTACCTTTAACTTAAAAATAAATGAAAAAACTTAGCTCACTAATACTATTTCTATCCTTAATAACTTACCAAAGTTGTGGAATTTACTCGTTTACAGGAACAAATATAAGTCCTGATGTAAAAACTGTACAAATAGATTATTTTCCAAATGAAGCTATTTTAGTAGAGCCTAGTTTAAGTCAGGTATTTACAACCGAACTTAGAGATTTATTTGATACTCAAACAAACCTAACATCGGTTAATTCTGGAGGTCATTTACAATTTGAAGGTGAAATTACCGGTTATAAAATTAACCCAATGACAGCTACTGCGGAACAAACAGCAGCACAAAACAGGTTAACAATTACAGTAAATGTTCGTTTTTACAATAATAAAAATGAAGATGATAATTTTGAAAAGACTTTCTCTCATTACTACGATTATGATGCAAATACACAATTAATTGGAAGTGCCTTAGATGATGCTTTTGATGAAATTATTGAACGTATAGCGCAAGATATTTTTAACGCTTCTGTAGCAAAATGGTAACAAATATGAACACCACTGAATTTATATCATTAATGCAAAATACAGCTACTATTGATGCTGCTAAAACAGCAGAATTAGAAGCTATAATTAATGAATACCCTTATTTTCAGTTGGCTAGAGCCATTCAATTAAAAGGCTTAAACAATACCAATAGCTTTAAATACAACCAGGCGTTAAAAAAAACCGCTGCATATACCGTAGATCGATCGGTGCTTTTTAATTTTATTACGACTCAAAATTTTGAAAAAAACACCGTTACAGCACCAATTGTAAAAAAAGATGTTGACGTAATTCCAACACCAATAGTAAAAGAAACTCCTAAAAAAACAATTGAAACACCCAAGTCTAAACCACCTAAAAAAACAAGTTCAGAAGTTTTAGAAATTGGAAAACCGCTAAAATTTAAAAATACAGAGCCCCATTCTTTTAATGAATGGATGCAATTAATTGCTCAAAAACCAATTAATAGAACAGAAGTTTCAGAAAAAAAGACGGCTAAAAGCAATAAAATAAGTTTAATAGATAAATTTATTGAAGCAAAACCAAAAATAAAACCCGTTAACAAAAACACTGTAAATCAAGACATTTCACCTGAAAGTACTTCAGAAAATGAGAGTTTAATGACCGAGACTTTAGCAAAAGTGTATCTTGAACAACAAAAATTTGAAAATGCAATAAAAGCCTATCGCATTTTAAGTTTGAAATATCCAGAAAAAAGTGGTTTCTTTGCAGACCAAATCAAAGCAATAAAAAATTTACAAATAAATAAGTCATGACAACGTATACAATATTTTTAGGTCTGATTATGATCGTAGCACTTTTGCTAATCTTAATTATAATGGTTCAAAACCCAAAAGGTGGAGGATTATCTTCTTCTTTTGGAGGTGGTGGAACACAATCTTTAGGAGGTGTGCAAAATACAACTAGCTTTTTAGATAAAAGTACTTGGACACTTTCAATTATTCTTTTAGCACTTATACTATTATCAAACTTTGCTGCGCCAAAAACACATGCAATTGATACAACATCAGAAATTGAAAATACTATTGAGAATCGTGAAATACAAGATGCTCCAGCAGCTTTACCTGTAGAAACACCTACAACTCAAGATACAGTTCAATAAAAAATACTTTTAAAAATTTAAAAATGCCAATGTGTGTGACACGTTGGCATTTTTTTTATGCCTAAATTTTTATGCAAAAGTACATTTGTCAGTTTATATATATTGGCACACTTTTAGACTATTCTAAACATAGAATTAATAAATTTAAACAAAATATAAAATGAGTAAAATTAACATCAAACCATTAGCAGATAGAGTTTTAATAGAACCTCTACCTGCAGAGACTACAACAGCTTCAGGTTTAATTATACCAGATTCAGCAAAAGAAAAGCAACAAAAAGGAACTGTTTTAGCAGTTGGTAACGGTACAAAAGACGAACCAATGACTGTAAAAGTTGGGGATACTGTTTTGTATGGTAAATATGCTGGTACTGAACTTGTTTTAGAAGGAAGTGAATATCTAATAATGAGAGAAAGCGATATTTTAGCAATTGTATAAAACAAGCTTTAGGCTTTAGGCTCTATGCTTTAAGCCAGATGTAGTACGCTTTAAGCTATGAGAGATTTTAAAAAATATGAAATTTGGAAATTAAGTCATAAACTTACTTTAGACATTTACGAACTAACGAATGATTACCCTAAAAATGAAATTTATGGGTTAACTTCTCAAATTAGACGTGCTTGTTCATCGATTCCTACAAATATTTCAGAAGGATGTGGTAGAGATTCTGATGCCGAATTCAATAGATTTTTAACCATAGCTTTAGGTTCTGCAAATGAAACAGAATATTTAATTATTCTTTCAAAAGATTTGAATTATATAACAGAAGAAAAGTCTGTCTATTTATTAAAGCAAATAAACTTAATAAAAAGAAAAACATATCAATTAAAACAAAAACTAATAGCATAAGGCTTATGGCTTAAAGCCTATAGCTTTTGCAAAAAAACAAAATAAAATGGCAAAAGAAATAATTTTTGATATTGAAGCACGTGACGGATTAAAACGTGGTGTAGATGCTTTAGCAAACGCTGTTAAAGTAACTTTAGGTCCTAAAGGAAGAAACGTAGTAATTGGTAAATCTTTCGGAGGTCCATCAATAACAAAAGATGGTGTATCGGTTGCAAAAGAAATAGAATTAGAAGACCCTCTTGAAAATATGGGTGCTCAAATGGTTAAAGAAGTAGCTTCAAAAACCAACGATTTAGCTGGTGACGGAACTACAACTGCAACTGTATTAGCTCAAGCAATTGTAAAAGAAGGCTTAAAAAATGTTGCTGCAGGTGCAAACCCATTAGATTTAAAACGTGGAATAGACAAAGCAGTGGAAGCTATTGTTAGTGATTTAAGAGAACAATCTCAAGAAGTTGGTAACAAATCTGAAAAAATAAAACAAGTTGCATCTATTTCAGCAAATAACGATGAAACTATTGGTGATTTAATTGCACAAGCTTTTGAAAAAGTTGGAAAAGAAGGTGTAATTACAGTTGAAGAAGCAAAAGGAACCGCTACTTATGTAGATATTGTTGAAGGTATGCAATTTGATAGAGGTTACCTATCTCCTTACTTTGTAACCAATGCAGATAAAATGTTAACAGATTTAGAAAATCCTTACATTTTATTATTCGATAAAAAAATAACAAATCTTAAAGATTTATTACCAATTTTAGAACCAGTTGCACAAAGTGGAAAACCTTTATTAATTATTGCTGAAGATGTTGAAGGTGAAGCTTTAGCTACATTAGTAATGAATAAATTACGTGGAGCTCTTAAAATTGCTGCTGTAAAAGCTCCTGGTTTTGGAGATAGAAGAAAAGCAATGTTAGAAGATGTTGCTATATTAACTGGTGGTACTGTAATTTCTGAAGAAAGAGGCTTAACGCTAGAAAAAACAACTTTAGAAATGTTAGGTTCTGCTGAAAGAGTTACTATTGATAAAGACAATACTACTATTGTAAATGGTGCTGGTGAAGCTGATTTAATTAAAGCGCGTGTTTCTCAAATTAAAGCGCAAATTGAAACTACAACTTCAGACTACGATAAAGAAAAACTACAAGAACGCTTAGCTAAATTAGCTGGTGGTGTTGCTGTTTTATATGTGGGTGCTGCTAGTGAAGTTGAAATGAAAGAGAAAAAAGATAGAGTTGATGATGCATTACACGCAACACGTGCTGCTGTTGAAGAAGGAATTGTTGCTGGTGGTGGAGTTGCTCTAGTAAGAACTATTGAAGTATTAAAATCTATTACTACAGATAGTTTAGATGAAGTAACTGGTATTAAAATTTTAGCACGTGCTATTGAAGAACCATTACGTCAAATTGTTGAAAACGCAGGTGGTGAAGGTTCTGTAGTTGTTGCTAAGGTTGCTGAAGGTAAAGGAGATTTTGGTTACAATGCCAAAACTGAAGAATACACAGAAATGCTAAAAGCTGGAATTATTGATCCTACAAAAGTAACTCGTATTGCTTTAGAAAATGCAGCTTCTGTTGCTGGTATGATTTTAACAACAGCTTGTACTTTAGTTGATATTAAAGAAGATGCTCCTGCTGGTGCTGCTATGCCTCCAATGGGTGGTGGAATGCCAGGAATGATGTAATAAAACACAATCATAAATTTATAAAAAAGGCTGTTTAGAAAATTTTCTAAACAGCCTTTTATTTTAAACCTAAATTTAAACCCCGTTTACAACAAATTTAGTACTTTTAAAGTTTCAAAATCATAAATTTTTCTAATGAATATGGAACACATATCAACTATTGAAGATTGTAGAAAATTATTAAAAAAAGAAATTAAAACGTTTCCAGATTGGCCAGAGAAAGGTGTAAATTTTAAAGATGTACAAAGTATTTTATACAAACCAGAATTAGCAGTACTTACATCGCATTATCTACAAGAATTATTACCAAAACAAAATACTGATTACTTATTCAATAAAATTTTATGTTTTGATGCTAGAGGTTTTTTATTTGGATTTGATTTAGCAAAAGCTGCTAAAGCTCCTATGATATTAGCCAGAAAACCAGGGAAATTACCTGGTAAAGTTATAACTCAAACTTTTAAAAAAGAATATGGCTTGGATGAAATTCAAGTACAAGACGGTTTAATTAAACCTGGAGATAAAGTTTTAATACACGACGATTTATTAGCTACAGGTGGTACTGCTGCAGCTGCTGCCGAAATTATTTTAAAATGTGGTGCTGAAATTGCTGGTTTTAATTTTATAATGGATTTATCTTTTTTACCAGGAAGAAAAGTACTTCAAAAGTATGTTGATAATAGCAATATAAAAGCTTTATTAATATTTTAGTATTTACTTACTTATCACTTTTTTATTTTATTATTAGTGTTCGTGAACCTGCGGTTTCAGCATCTGCTTCTACCGTACGTCATGCTGAATTTATTTCAGCATCTTTCACTAATAAACCAAAATCATGTTTCTAGTTAACATCATAAGATCCCGAATCGAGTTCGGGATGACGAGAGGTATAAGATGACGTTACTTTAAAACCCGTCATTGCGAGGACGTGTTGTAATGCAATGAAAACACAACTGCGGCAATCTGTTACTTAAAACCTTAATTAAAATAACCTCGTCATGCTGAACTCGATTACTCACTATTCCTTTTTATTTTATTAGAGGAGTTCGTGAATCTGCGGTTTCAGGATCTGCTTGTAATGTACGTCATGCTGAATTTATTTCAGCATCTGTCACAAGTAAACCTAAATCATGTTTCTAGTTAACATCATAAGATCCCGAATCGAGTTCGGGATGACGAGAGGTTTAGGATGTCGTTACTTTAAAACCCGTCATTGCGAGGGCGTGTTGTAATGCAATGAAAACACAACTGCGGCAATCTGTTACTTAAAACCTTAATTAAAATAACCTCGTCATGCTGAATTTATTTACTCACTATCCTTTTTATTTTATTAGAGGAGTTCGTGAACCTACGGTTTCAGCATCTGCTTGTAATGTACGTCATGCTGAATTTATTTCAGCATCTGTCACAAGTAAACCTAAATCATGTTTCTAGCTAACATCATAAAATCCCGAGCGGAGCTAATCAAGTTCGGGATGACGTTCTTTCACTTCGTCATGCTGAACTTGATTACTCACTATGCTGTTTTATTTTATTATTAGTGTTCGTGAATCTGCGGTTTCAGGATCTGTCCCTAAAGAACCCCAATCATCATTTAGTTAAGTTCATGAGATCCCGAATCAAGTTCAGGATGACGAATGTAAAACGTCCTATGAAAATTTAAGTAGTAATCTGAGGAAGTGAAGCAACGAGAGTAAGCCAAAGAGCGTAGCGGTCTGGCGTCGACTGCGGAACTTCTGTAAGATTCAATTAAATTATCATCAGACTAGATTTTTTTGTTTAGCTCACCTATTTATTATTTATTAGGAGTTCGTGAATCTCCTATCGTCGATTTCGTTTTTTCATCGATGGAAAAAATGAAAAATAAGATAAAAAGAGAGTATATAATTCTTTTAACTATTATCATGAGATCCCGAATCGAGTTCGGGATGACGGACAGAGCTAAACAAGTTCGGAATGACGAATTTAAAAACGTCCTATGAAAATTTAAATGGCAATCTAAAGAAGTGAAGCAAAGGAAGTAAGCTAAAAAAGGATAAAGCGTTAAGAACATGTTCAATA
Organism: Lutibacter sp. A80; assembly: GCF_022429645.1. Classification (GTDB taxonomy): domain Bacteria; phylum Bacteroidota; class Bacteroidia; order Flavobacteriales; family Flavobacteriaceae; genus Lutibacter. The sequence goes on along the minus strand of NZ_CP092480.1, from coordinate 3,566,408 downwards.
AACATATTCTTAACGCTTTATCTCGTAATGAAGAACTTATTAAAATTCGCCATTACAATGTAACAACCTATTAATTAAAATTTAGTTACAAATTATATTTTACAGAAAACATCCAAAGTCTTGGTTGAATAAAATACAACGAAGTTGAATTACTATCTGAAATCTCATTATAGCTATCTGTATTCATAGAAGTATTGTCTGTTAAATTACTTGCAGAAATTTTAAACTCCCATTTACTATTTTGTTGTTGGTAGTATAAATTTGCATTTAAAAACGAGTATTCATTATTAGTTTCGCTACTAGAACTTTCAAAAGTATTTTTATAATTATAATAGCTGTAATCTGCCGTTAAAATAAAGTTTTTTAAGAAACTAACCTCAATATTTGCAAAAGGTCTGTCTGTTTCACTATTAGAACTTGAATAATCTGAAAATGATTTTTGATACCCAATTTCAAAATTTGGAGCATTTTTAAATTTTGTAGCAATACTAGCTTGGTAATTGTGAGATAATGATTCTGATTTTATCATTTCATCATTTACAATATTGTTAAATATTGAATTAGATACATTTGCAGAAAAATTTGTTTTAAGCTTGTTATATGTTTTTCCATATCTAAATGATGCCGAAAAAGTTTCGTCTGCTAAATTTGAATTTACTGGGTACGAAATTCTATCAATCTCAATTAACTCGGTATTATTTTTAATACTATTTTCTTTTTTAGTATAATTTATAGAAGCATTAATATTGGTAAAAGAGAACATACTAAAGCTAAAATAACTTAAAGAGTATTTATGATACAAAGCACTTTCTAAATCTCTATTTCCACGTGTTAATGAATTGTAGCTGTTTAAAAAATAACCTTCAGAAATATTATCAATATCTGTAAATTGTGTAGTAATAGCATAATTAAAACGTAAACTTTCAGATGATTTAAATTGTAAACTCGCATACACATCTGGTAATACTTTGGTTGTATTTACTTTATTTTCTGTACCTAACTGTGTATCTTTTGTAATGTATTGATGTAAAGTTACCCCTGGATTAAAAGTAAAAATTCCAGAAACCATTTTATAATGCACTCCTAAAAACAGATCCGTAAAATTATATACAACATCGTTAGTTAATTGTGGATCGTTAAATTCTAGTGTAGTTCCATCATCTAAATTTTGAGAAATATATGAATCTAAATTTTGGTGACTTAATGTAGTTCCTAAAGAAATATTAATATTACTTTTTGGAGTTAGTAAATAGTAATAATCGAATTTTGCATCAAACTTACTTGTCGTAATTTTTTTATCTTGAATTATATCAAAGAAACTTTCAGCATCTGAAGTTGGTAATACTAAAAACGGTTGTAAAGTAGCAATAGAATTGTATAAAGGCTTATCTTTTTGATACAGATGTTGCATTTCTGCAGAAAAAATATTTTTATCGTCTATTGTATAATACAAGTTAAAATTCTGGTTTAAAGAAGCTGGTTTTTCTTCTTTATAAGTATCTGCACTTCTACTTGTTGAAGTTACATCTTGAAATTCTGTTTGTTCAGAAATTTTACCAAAAATATCATAATCAATATGTACACTTGTAGTTGGTTTATAGGTAGTACTAAACTTTAACAATCCTAATTTACTGTTTTGTAACGCATTTTTTTCAGAAGATTCGGTTAAGTTTAAATTGTTATAAACTGTATTTGAAGTGGTAAACAAATCTGTTTCAGATTGATTAACAATTGCAAAGCCATTAAAATCTAAATTTTTGTTTGGAGACAAACCAAAGTTTAACGCTCCAAATTTTGATGTAATTTCTTGAGCTCTATTATTTTGAGTAGTCATAAAACCTAAACCACCAGAAGAAACATTAAAACTTGTTCCACTGCCACTTACAGCGCCACGTAAACCACCAGTAAATCTAAAATAATCTTGTCTGGTAAAAGGTGCCTCTCCAATATTATTAAAATCGGCTAACAGGTTTATACTTTTATCTGGGCTATAATAAAATAATTTAGGTTTTGCTATGTATTTGTCATTTTCACCTACTCCTGCGTTTACTTCACCAAACCAAAATTTATTTTTCCCTTTTTTCAATTTAATATTTATAGCAATATTATCTTCGTTATTAGTAACACCGCGCATTCCTGCCACTTCATTGTAATTTTTTAACACTTGTATTTTATCAATAGCACTTGCTGGAATATTTTGAGTTGCTAATTTAGAATCTCCATCGAAAAAGGCTTTTCCTTCAACCAATATTTTCTGTACTTTTTTACCTTCAACCTCAACTTCTCCATTGTCGTCTATATCTACACCAGGCAACTTTTCAAGTACATCTTCTAATTTTTTTTCTGTACCAGTTGTAAACGAGTCTGAATTGTATACAATGGTATCGCCAACAATTTTTACAGGCATTTCGTAAGTAATTTCAACGGTACTTAACGACTCGCTTGACTCTTTTAAAACAAAATCTTTTGTAAAACTATCGGTGGTATTATTTGTATTAATTTCAAAGTCTTGAGTATCAAAGCCAAGGTAGCTAACTTTAAGTGTATAAGCTTCATTCTGTTCTAAAGCTAGCCTATAATTCCCTTTAGCGTCTGTTATTGAATACGATTGTAAAAATTTTGTACCTTTTTTAAATGCAATAACATTTGCCATTTCTAAGGGTTCACCTGCTTCATTTTTTATGATTCCTTCTAACTTAATATTTTGTGCTATCACAAAAAAGGGAGCTGCCATAAAAATAAGCAGGCTTATATATTTTTTCATTTGTAATTGTTTTATTTATTTTGAATTGTTTTGGCTTGTATACACCTATAGTTTTTAAAAATTTATCAAATCTTATTTCAAGATTGATAGCTACCTTTTAATATGTTTTTATCCTCTTCTTCTACCGCCTGATTGACCACCTTTTTGACGTTCATTTCTAAAACGCTCTTCCATTTCTTTCATTTTTTCCGCAATAATTTTATCGTATTCTGCTTGAGAAACTTCTTTTCCTTTTTTTGGTTCTTTAATCTCAATTTTATCTTTAGGGTTGATTACTATTTTAGTACATAAAATATTGGTATTTCCATAAGATACTTCTAAAATTAAACCTGGTAATCCCCAAAAATCTGAAGGACCTTGACTTACTGGAATATTTAACGCATACCAAGCAGTTACAACAACCTCTTCTGTTTTAGGAGCTTCTTCTTTTGTAGCTTCTTCTTCCTCTTGACCTCTATTATTTTGACCAGGGCCTCCTCTTCTACCAAATTTGATTTCTGGCCTTACAGGAATTTCAATAGTAGTTGTTGCTTTAAAACACATATTTTCACCAATCATTTTGGTTTCTTGCTCCATCTTCCATTCATAATCTTTTAAAACATCTTTTATTAAAAAGTTTTTACCACTAAATTCACTCTCTTTTACAACTGTTTTAGTTTGCGTGTTTTTATAGTAATCTCCTGTAGTACCACCTCCAAAAGCACCGATACGAAAACCTCCTCTTCCACCTCCAGCGGATTGGTCTAACATTACTTCTTCTTTATAAATTGATGCTGTTTTGTCAAATGTTAATTCAAACGTTTTTTCTAACTGACTTTTCATTCTGTCCTGCATCATTTTTATTCTATCAGCAGGAATTCCACTGTTTTCAAAATCTATATCTAACGTAGTTTTAGTTTGATAAATAGCTTTACCTTGAAAATCTTGTGCAAACCCAACAGCACTTATAAACAGCATTAAAACTGTGATACTTTTTAAAAGAATTGATTTCATTATTTATAAATTTTAGTGTTATTTTAAGTACAAATATAATTACATATAGAATATTCTAAAGTTAATTAATGTTAACTACTGTTAACTGATTGGGATAATATACTTTATGTACTTAACTTTGATTTATGGAAAAGCAAAATTACAAGTATGTAGTTTATTTTATTGGCGCAACAATTTTAGTTACAATTGCAGCCCAAGTTTATTGGAACTATAAAGAATACCAAACAAATAAAAAAAATTTAATTAGTAAAGTGCAACTGAGTTTAGACAATTCGGTAGAAAGGTACTTTGCTAATATTACTAAATCTGGAATTATAACATACGCCTCTACAGATACTTTAAATTCTGTAAATAAAATAGACACCATTGTTGTAAAAACAAACTCGCGTTACGGATTCAAAAAAAAAATTGACAGTACGCTACAAAACTTAATTAAAAAAGATAGCAGTAAACCATTATTACTAAAAAATCATGATTATGGCCAGTACCCTTTCTTTACAAGTGATAAAAATTTTCCAAAAAATATAGATAGTTTAATTTCTAAAGTCTTTATTTCTATTTCTAGAGATACATTAGATTTAGAAAAATTAGATAGTTATTTAGTAGAAGAGTTTAAACGTAATAATATTGAAGTTACCTATGGTTTAAAATACAAATATTATAAGAAAAATTACTCTAAAGGCGGTATACCTCCAAAAACCATAGATTTTAAACTCGAAAATTTTCCTAAAAAACATTTAACCGCAACCTCTAAATCTACTTTTTTACCACATAAAAGTAATTTAAAATTATTTTTTACTAACGAAACACGACTGCTTTTAGAAAAATCATACATTAGTATATTACTCTCACTTTTACTATCTTTAAGCGTTATTGCAAGTTTAGTATATTTACTAAAAACAATATACAAACAAAAGCAACTTGCAGAAGTAAAAAACGATTTGATAAACAATATAACGCACGAGTTTAAAACACCGATTGCAACCATTTCAACTGCTTTAGAAGCAATGAAAAACTTTAATGCATTAGACGATAAAGTAAAATCGGAAAAATATATTGGCATTGCCAATTATCAGGTACAAAAACTCCATACTATGGTTGAAAAAATATTGGAAACTGCTTCTATAAATAACGAAAACTTAGTTTTAACGAAAGAAAACACTAATATTGCCGAATTAATTGAAGATGTAGTTGAAAAATTCCAGTTAATAAATACCGATAAACTAATAAGTTTTCATAATAATTGTGAAAACACAACCTTAAACTTAGACTCTTTTCATTTTGAAAATGCTATTGGAAATATTATAGACAATGCTATTAAATATGGAGGAGATAAAATTTCAGTAACTTTGTCCTCTAAAGCATCTAAGATTATTATTGTCATAAAAGACAATGGTAACGGAATTCATAAAACACAAAAAGATAAAGTTTTTGAACAATTTTATAGAATTCCAACAGGAAATACGCACAATGTAAAAGGATTTGGAATTGGCTTGTATTACACAAAAAATATTATTGAAAAACACGGCGGAACTATTGATATTATTTACGACAAAAAAAACAATACCTTATTTAAAATTGAACTTTTAAATGCCTAAAACAATAAAAATACTATTAGCAGAAGATGAACCTTCTTTAGGACAAATTATTAAAGAAAGTTTAGAAACTCGTAATTTTGAAGTATTGCTTTGTGCAGATGGAGAAGAAGCATATACTACCTATAAATCTGAAAAACCTTTACTGTTGGTTTTGGACATTATGATGCCCAAAAAAGATGGTTTTACTCTAGCAGAAGACATACGAAAAGAAGATCAAGATATTCCTATTATTTTTTTAACAGCAAAATCTTTAACCGAAGATGTTGTTAAAGGTTTTAATTTAGGAGGTAACGATTATTTAAAAAAACCTTTTAGTATGGAAGAACTTATTGTTAGAATTAATGCTCTTTTAAAACGAAACAAAAGCAACGATACTACAGAACCTATACAACTTGGAAAATTTATTTTCGATTTAAAAAAACAAACCCTACAGTTTGATTCTCATATAGAAAACCTAACACATAGAGAAGCGCACTTACTTCACAATTTAGCAAAAAATAAGAATCAAATTTTAGATCGTTCAATTATTCTAAAGAAATTATGGGGTGATGATGATTTTTTTAACGCAAGAAGTATGGATGTTTTTATAACAAAACTTCGAAAAAAACTAAAACTAGACCCTACAATCCAAATAATTAATGTGAGAGGCTATGGTTATAAGCTAATTTATTAAACAGCTACAATTTATTTTTATTGAAAAAAACACCTAATATTAAAATAAAAAGTCTTTGGCTTACCACTGCTTATAAATTTAATTAAACTTCTGTTTTTAAGTACATAGATTGTTAAATATGTATATAAATTTACATTTTATACATCTCCTTTTTAAGCATTAAGTTACAAACTACCTTTTAAATTTAAATTGGCATTGCTAATTCATAAAAAAATTAAGTATTTTAGCTTTTTAATTTTTATATAAAAAACTATTATGCACGTAGCCATTGCTGGTAATATAGGAGCAGGTAAAACCACTCTAACCAAACTCTTAGCAAAACATTACAATTGGGAACCACACTTTGAGTCTGTAGAAGAAAATCCTTATTTAGATGATTTTTACGGAGAAATGGAACGTTGGTCTTTTAATTTACAAGTTTATTTTTTAAATAGTAGATTTCGCCAAATATTAGAAATTCGAGAAAGCGGTAAAAACATAATTCAAGATAGAACTATTTATGAAGATGCCCGCATTTTTGCTCCAAACCTACATGCTATGGGCTTAATGCCTAATAGAGATTACCAAAATTACGATTCTCTTTTTGAACTTATGGAACGTTTGGTAACACCTCCAGATTTATTAATTTATTTAAGAGCTTCTATTCAAACTTTAGTAGGTCAAATACATAAAAGAGGTAGAGACTATGAAAATTCTATTAGTATAGACTATTTAAGTAGGCTAAACGAACGTTATGAGGCTTGGATTACAAAATACACCAAAGGGAAATTATTAATTATTGATGTTGACAATTTAGACTTTGTTAGCAATCCTGAAGATTTAGGGTCTATAATTGATAAAATTGATGCTCAAATAAACGGTTTATTTTAAAGCCAGGTTCAATTTAAATTTTAATAGACCGTAGCAATATAACTAGTTATTTCTAATAAAATATTTTAAAATATTTTACCATAAAAAAAGCTCGCCAATGGCGAGCTTTTTAATTCTATAACAGTTTGTTTATTATATTTGTGGACCTGCTGCTACTAAAGCTTTTCCTTCTTCATTATCTGTATATTTTTCGAAGTTTTCGATAAATAAACCAGCTAATTTAGTTGCTTTTGTTTCCCATTCAGATGCATCTTCATATGTATCTCTAGGGTCTAAAATTTCAGTATGTACTCCTGGTAAAGAAGTTGGTACTTCTAAGTTGAAAATTGGAATATTTTTAGTTTCTGCTCTTTCTATAGAACCATCTAAAATAGCATTGATAATTCCTCTAGTATCTTTAATAGAAATACGTTTTCCTGATCCGTTCCATCCTGTGTTTACTAAATAAGCTTCTGCTCCGTTAGCTTCCATTTTTTTCACTAATTCTTGACCGTATTTTGTTGGGTGTAACGATAAGAAAGCAGCTCCGAAACAAGCAGAGAATGTTGGAGTTGGTTCAGTAATACCTCTTTCAGTACCTGCTAATTTAGCTGTAAATCCAGATAAGAAGTGGTATTTAGTTTGTTCTGGAGTTAATTTAGAAACTGGAGGTAATGTTCCAAATGCATCAGCAGATAAGAAAATTACTTTTTTAGCAGCTCCAGCTTTTGAAGGAACAGCAATGTTTTCAATATGATTAATTGGGTAAGAAACACGTGTGTTTTGAGTTACAGAATCATCTGTAAAATCAATTTTACCATCTTCATCAACAGTTACATTTTCTAAAAGAGCGTTACGTTTAATTGCTCCATAAATTTCTGGCTCAGCATCTTTATCTAAGTTAATTGTTTTTGCGTAACAACCACCTTCAAAGTTAAATACACCTGCATCATCCCATCCGTGCTCATCATCACCAATTAACTGACGGCTAGCATCTGTAGATAACGTAGTTTTACCTGTTCCTGATAAACCAAAGAAAATTGCAGTATCACCATCTTTACCAACATTAGCAGAACAGTGCATTGCAGCCATACCTTTTAATGGTAAATAGTAGTTCATCATTGCAAAAATTCCTTTTTTCATTTCACCACCGTACCAAGATCCACCAATAACTTGCATTTTCTCAGTTAAGTTAAATACTGTAAATACTTCAGAATTTAATCCATGCTCTTTCCAGTTAGGGTTTTTTGTTTTAGAACCATTTAATACTGTAAAATCAGGCTCTCCATATGTTTCAAGTTCTTCAGCTGTTGGTCTAATAAACATATTAGTTACAAAATGAGCTTGCCAAGCAACTTCCACTACAAAACGTACTTTTAATCTTGAATCTTCATTAGCACCACAAAAAGTATCAACTACAAATAATCTTTTTCCATCTAATTCTTCAACAACTAATGCTTTTAAATCATTCCAAACAGCTTGTGTAGTTGGTTTGTTATCATTAGGAGCTTGAGGTGAATTCCACCACATAGTATCTTTTGTAATATCATCCTTTACAATAAATTTATCTTTAGGAGAACGACCTGTAAATTTACCAGTCATTACATTAACAGCATCTAATTCTGTTAATTGAGCTTTTTCGAAACCTTCTAAAGAAGGATCCATTTCAGCTTCAAATAATTCTTCATAAGAAGGATTGTAAATAATTTCGTTCTTTTTTGTTAAGCCAATATTTTTTAAAGCTTCTACAACTGAGTCTCTTAATACTTGCATTTTCGTTGTGTTTTTATTTTATTATTATATTCAATTTTATCATTTATTTCTTTAACAAATTTACAAATAATTAGAAGTACTAGCTTATGACATATATCAGTAAAAAAAACCTATTTACTAAAACGTTTTCAATTACTTAAATACTGATTATCAAATACTTACTTCCAGATGTCTTTTTACTGTTTTAGCGAAAACGTTTTCAAAAAACAGTAAAAAAAATCGTGTATTTCTAATTTATACTTTATAATACAAAAAAAACTTCTTTATAAAAAAACAACGCTCTTATAAAGAAGCTATTTTATAATTTTTTTAACATTAATAATTACTTTGTTTTATAAAAAGATACTGCCATTTTAAGCCAGCCTACAATAAACAACATACCGCCTAAAGGAGTAATAAACCAAATACTTTTAGCACTTACACCAAATGTTATTGCATATATTGATCCGGAGAAAAAAAGAATTCCAAGAAAAAAGAATAAACTGATACTATTTTTTGTTTTAGTATTAAATACATTGTAAGTATTAACAAACAATAAAGCCAATACATGAAACATTTGATACCGCACACCTGTTTCAAAACTTTTAAGTTGAGTTATAGTTAAAGTTTCTTGTAAACTATGCGCTCCAAAGGCTCCTAAAATAATTGTAAATGCTCCAATAACAGCTGTAAGTATTAAATTTTTATTCATTTTATTAAAATCTTAACAGTCAAATTTAAAAATTATGATGCTTTCAAATATAATATTCTTATCTTTAAATAAGATATCTATAATGTTAAGAATATTATAATAGATTGACTTTTTATTAATTTAAAATTAAAAATCATGGAAAACTCATCAGAATCATTAGTTACCGTTTTAACAGCTAGTTTAATTCATGAAATTCATATAGCAAAAGCAGTGCTTGCTAATGAAGGTATTGAAAGTTATATTATTGACCAAAACATTGCAACATCAATAGGTACAGCTTTTGTTGAAGGCTATAAACTTAAAGTTAACAGCTTAGATTTAGAAAAAGCTAAAAAAGTTTTAGATGAAATAGCTACTTCTGAAGAATAAAATAACTTTAAAGCAGTACAACAAGTTATGCGGAACATATTAATAATAGGAGCAGGTAAATCCTCAGCATCCTTAATACACTATTTGTTAAATAAATCAGTTTCTGAAAATTTGCATATAATTGTTGCTGATGTTTCTTTAGAACAAGCAAAAGCTAAAATTCAAGAACATACAAATGGCACAGCCATTGCCTTGGATATTTTTAACAATACAGAAAGAGCTACAGCTATAAAAAAAGCTAGTATTGTAATTTCTATGCTTCCTGCACATTTGCATATTAATATTGCAAAAGATTGTTTAAAATATGGTAAAAGTATGGTTACGGCTTCTTATATTTCTGAAGAAATGCAAGCACTAGATACTGCTGTAAAAAATAAAGGAATCACTTTTTTAAATGAAATAGGATTAGACCCTGGTGTAGATCATATGAGTGCTATGCAAGTGATTGATCGCATAACCGAAAAAGGTGGTAAAATGTTACTTTTTGAATCTTTCTGCGGTGGTTTAGTAGCGCCTGAGAGCGATGATAACTTATGGAACTATAAATTCACTTGGAATCCTAGAAATGTAGTATTAGCAGGTCAAGGAGGTGTTTCTAAATTTATTCAAGAAGGAACATACAAATATATACCGTATCATAAATTATTTAGACGTACAGAACTCTTAAAAATTGATGACTACGGAAAGTTTGAAGCCTATGCAAACAGAGATTCTTTAAAATATAGAAGTATTTATGGTTTAGAAGATATTTTAACTTTATACAGAGGAACAATTAGGCGTGTTGGGTTTTCTAAAGCTTGGAATATTTTTGTGCAATTAGGAATGACTGACGACAGCTATACGATTGAAAATTCTGAAACTATGAGTTATAGAGAATTTACCAATTCGTTTTTAGCATACAACCCAAATGATTCTGTTGAATTAAAACTTAGACATTATCTAAAAATTGATCAAGATGATATTCTTTGGGAAAAATTATTAGAACTCAATCTTTTTGATGCTAACAAAAAAGTAGGATTAAAAAATGCTACTCCTGCACAAATTCTTGAAAAAATATTAAAAGACAGTTGGACTTTAAAAGCGAACGACAAAGATATGATTGTTATGCAGCACCTTTTTGGATACCAACTAAATGGAAAAAAACAACAAATTGAAAGTAGTATGGTATGCATTGGAGACAACCAAACCTATACTGCGATGGCAAAAACTGTTGGTTTACCTGTTGCTATTGCAGCTTTAAAAATACTAAACAAACAAATAAAAGCAACAGGAGTTATTATACCAGTTAAAAAAACTATTTACGAGCCTATTTTAAAAGAACTTGAAAAAAACGGCATAGTATTTAAGCACAAAAACACAGCGTATTTAGGATACAATCCAGAAAGCATAATAGGATAGTTTTTTCTATTTTGATTAAAAAAAGCACACCTATTAAAATAATTCTTTGTAATTTTAAATACAGCTTGTTATTACTGATACTATTCACATTATTTTATATGTAATGAATCTTTAAATTATAATGAAACCTTCTAAAAAGAAATACCTACTTTATGAAAGTATACTTGCCATATTAATTATAATTACGCCTTTTTTACTCTATTTTCATTTATTAATTCCAAATGATATTTCAGAATACGATACCATTTTTGGAACAATTAAAGCCGGGTATTTTCAAACAATTGAAATGTATGTTTTTTGGATATTCAACAAATTCACCCCACTTTTTTTATTCATATTATTATACATTACTCATAATAAATGGTGGAGTCATACACTAATAATTCCAATAGCTACATATTTATTTCAGCTAATTTCGGTTCTAAATGATAATTTAGATTATTTTGATGAAACAGAATTTATTTACACCATTCCAATAGTGGTTGTAGTTATGGTACCTTTATATTACCTAAGAAAAAACATTGCAATTTATATAGCTGCAACTAATTTAAAAAAAGAAATGGACGACAAAATAAGTAAAACCCCTTAAAACTGTTTATAATAGTAGGGTTTTTAATAAAAAAACTACATTTTTAAATAAAAATCTTGCACTAGTTTTATATAATCGTCGGTATATTTATGGCGTTCAATTTCAATAATTAACTCATTTTTTTCAATAGCTTTTTCTTCAAAAGAAAATTGTAATAAACTGCGTTTTATTTTTGAGGTTTCAGTTCCTTTTACCTGGGTAATTCGGTTTGGAAACAACTTAAATTCAGCAGCAATTTTAACAAAATTAGCTTCCTCATTAAAAGGAATTATAAATGCACAACTTCCGTTTTTTGATAGTAATTTAGAAACACCTTGCAACAATTCTCTATAGCTTAATGTTGCTGTATGCCTCGCCATTGCTCTTTCACTTTCTAGCTCTTTATACGTTGAGGTATAAAACGGCGGGTTAGAAACTATTAAATCGTATGTATCTTCAATTTCTTCTGCAAATTCTTGTAGTGATGCATGGTAACAAAATAGACGATCTCCCCAATCACTCTCTTCAAAATTAGCAACAGTTTGCTCATAAGCATCTGTATTTAACTCCACTGCATCAATTAATTCTGCATTGCTTTTTTGAGCTAGCATTAAGGCAATTAATCCGGTTCCTGCTCCAATATCTAAAATACTAAAAGTACTAGCATCTACAGTTACCCAAGCACCTAACAAAACACCGTCTGTTCCAACCTTCATTGCTGTTTTATCTTGTTGAATAGAAAACTGCTTAAATTGAAATGGTTTATTAGACATATTAAATATGGTTTTTATAAAACAAGCTACTAAATTCTGAAAATACGTTTAAAATACCCGCTAATTTACTGCTCTAAACTTTTTAAAATATTTGCATAATCTGTATTATCCGGTGCTATTTTTAATAACTCTAAACAAGTAGCTTTAGCTTTGGAATTTTGCTCTAAATTTAATTCACCTAACAATTTAACGTATAACAATCTTTCTGTATTTGGAAAAAATTCCAATCCAGAATTAATAATTTCTAAAGATTTTTTATTATCTCCTGCCTTTTGAAGCATTAATGCATAATTATAAAATACACTTGAATTTCTAGGTTCTTTTTTAGCTGCTAGCTCTAAATATTCCATAGATTTATCGGTATCTCCGGTTTCATTATATAACAAGCCTAGCATATAATACGACGAACTAAATTCTGGTTCTTGTTCTACTACTTTTAAATAAAGAGCTTCACTTTCTTTAACTCTACCAATTTGGTAGTAAATTAATGCTAAATTCATTCTAGACATATTAAAATAATTATCTATTTCAATAGCTCTTTCATAATGTTTTATAGCATCTTCGGTATTATTTTTAGATTGATAGTAAATTGCTTTTTGATGATTTCCAGAGGCAAAATCTAAATTATAATTTAAGTCTTTTAAATATTCTTTTGTTGCATTTTTATAAGCTACATCTTCTAACCTATCTATACCAAGTAAATTAAAATACCTTGCTGCAGAAATTCGCACCAAACGTATAGAATCGTTTAATAAAGGCGCTATATTACTTGAAAACTCAGGACTTCTAGTTGTTTCTAATGCTTTTACTGTTTCGTTTCTAACCAATGCAGAAGAATCTTTTAAATACTTAAGCAACTTATTTACATCTTCGCGCGTCACTTGATGTGTCATATATTGATTTATAGCTGTTGCTCTTGCAATTTCAGGATAATTTGTATTGCTAAATAATGTTTCATACCCTTCTTTATTGTTATGAAAACCTTCTAAAAGATGATCTGAAAAATGATCTGCACGTTCTTCGCCATATTTTTCTCTTATAAAATCTGCTGCCCATTTTGCACTTTTATCTGTATGGCAAGAATTACAAGCATTTGGTGTTCCGTATTTTTCTGTTTGATCTGGTCTTGGGTTTCTAAAACTATGATCTCTTCTAAAATCATTTCCCATATAAATTCTACCAGTCATATGACAATTTATACATTGCGATGCTTCTGTATTTACTTCGTGATAATGATGCTCTGGAGTATTATAACTAGGAACATGGCAGGTTAAACAAAGGTTATTTCCTTGTATTTTTAACTCCATAGAATGTACATCGTGACAATCTCTACACGAAATTCCTTCAGAATACATTTTACTTTGCATAAAAGATGCATACACATAATCTTCATCTCTAATTTGCCCATCAACAAAATAAGTTGGATCTGTTAATAGCTGTGGGTTATAATGATCTAAAAAATGACCTTCATAATTATAATAATCTGTAAATTGAGATCTTCTAGAATGACAACGAGCACATTGTTGCACTAAATCTTCAGAACTTAAACCGGTACCCATATGCATTTTTGGAGGAGTTCCTGTTAGTTCTTTTTCGTAAAACTCAACATGTGAACTAGATGGTCCGTGGCAAGCTTCACAACTTACATTTATTTCACTAAAACTAGTAGTATAAGTATCTGTTTCACTTTCATAATTTTTATGAACATTTGTTGAGTGACAATCTGCACACATATTATTCCAGTTCATAGAACCACCAGTCCAATGCATCCATTCTTCATTGGCAATATCTAAATCTGGCTGTAAATGATACCATTTATTTTCTACGGAATCCCAAGCTGTAATTAAACAATGAAATTTTCCATTTTCTAACTTTACAATGTATTGTTGTAAAGGAGTAACCCCAAAAGTGTAAATTATTTTATAATCACGGTATGTTCCATCTGAACCTTCTGTATTTACATAATAATCTCCATCTTTTTTAAAAAAAGTACTTTTTACGTTTTTATGTGTAAAAATGGCATTATCAAAATCCCCTAAAATTGCATGTTCCCCCGCAAATTTCATTGCTTGATCGTGATGAGAACCTTCCCAACTATCGTATTCTTGTTGATGACATTCTTTACAACTAATTGAACCTACAAATGTGGAAGCTTCGGTAGGTGTTGTTACTGCACTGTATTTTTCATTAGTATTGCACCCATAAACAGCTAATATTAGAAGTAAATAAATCAATTGTTTGTGCATTAGTAACAAGAATTGTTTTAACATGTAGAAGGTCTTTAAACTTAAAAAATTTATTATCAGATAAATAACTTTAAAATAGGGTTATAAATATGACTTTTTACAAAAGGTTAAAAATAAGAAAATTTAAATTTATAACCAGCTTATATTGGAGTATTTTGTATTTTTTTGTACCACCAACTTAGTCTTATTTTTTCTCTATAAAATAAATAAACGTTAAAAGTACATTTATTTAATCAATTAACTTTTAAAATACATTTTTTTAAATAAATTCTAAAATTTTAGCTAAAACAGGATTGCTATTATTTTTGCTCCACACAGCAGATAAATTTGTACGTTGCGGAATTTTTTTTAATTCAATAAATTTAACATTTGTAGTGTTTCCAATTTGTAATGAACTCGGTACAATTGAGATTCCAAAATTATGCTCTACCAATTTATAAATTGAAGAAGCATGTATAGTTCTGTGTGAAACTATTGGAGTAAAACCACAATAGTCAAAAATTTGCATTATTTTTTGATAATAATTAGAACTATAAGAAGGGTCGAACATAATAAATGCTTCATCTCTTAATTGAGATAAATCTGTAAAATTTCCTGAATTCAAAGTATGATTTGCAGGTAAAACTAACGAAAAAGTATCTTCTTCAATTGGCGTAATTTCTATATCGTTTGGAACACGTTCTAGCCTTACAAAGCCAATATCAATTTCTTGGGTTTGCAAATTATCTAACTGTTTTTGATTGTCCATTTCCTTTAAATTAAAATGAATATTCGGACATTCATTTCTAATTTTAACCAATAAATTTGGAATAATATGTTGCATTGCAGAACCCACATATCCAAAATTTAAATTGCCATCTACACCCTCATGTATCCTTTTTGTAGTATTTAAAATAGTATCTAATACTTTCAAATGTTTACTTACTTCCTTTTGAAGGTACTCCCCTGCTTTGGTTAAAGTTACATTTCTATTATTCCTTTCAAATAAAGCAACCCCTAAATCTGCTTCTAATTGTTTAATTTGCCTGCTTAATCCTGGCTGAGAAATAAACAACTTATCTGCCGCTCTTCTAAAGTGCAATTCTTCTGCTACTGCTAAAAAATAATTAAGATGACGTATTTCTATTTGATAACTCATAGTTATTAATTATATACAACAATAGTATTGTTAGGCATCAAATATAATGGTAAATTTGTGAATATAAAACCTTTAATCGATATGTTTAACTACGGAATAGATGTACTTACAGTTGGAAAAGCGCTACAAATTTTAAATGGCGAACTTAAAGCTACATTGACAAATAAAGCTTTGACAAAAATTGAAAATTGTCATAATATTGTTTTAAAAACTTCTCAAAAAGACAAAGCTGTATATGGTATAAATACAGGCTTTGGACCTTTATGTGACACCCGAATTTCAAAAGATAAAACCAGCGAGCTACAACGTAAAATATTACTAAGCCATGCTGTTGGCGTTGGAAAACCAATAGCAATAGATTTAGCAAAATTAATGTTAATTTTAAAAGTACACTCGCTTTCTCAAGGCTATTCAGGAATATCTTCAACCGTATTAAATCGTATTTTATGGCATATCGAAAATGATGTAATTCCTATGGTACCTGAACAAGGTTCTGTTGGAGCATCGGGAGATTTATGTCCGTTAGCACATTTGTTTTTACCGTTAATTGGAGAAGGAAAAGTATATTATAAAAATGACCTTTTAGATACATCCGTTGTTTTAAAGAAATTTAATTTAAAACCAATTAATTTACATCCAAAAGCTGGTTTAGCCTTAATAAATGGCACACAATTTATACTATCTCATGCTGTTTTTGTAGTCGATAAATTATACAAGTGTTTATCGCATGCCGATTTAATAGGCAGTTTAATGATTGAAGGTTTAATGGGTTCTCAAACACCTTTTTACAAAGAATTACACCAAACAAGACCTTATAAAGGAAATATTCATGTAGCAGCAAGAATGCGCTCTTTTTTAAGAGATTCTGAAATTGGAAATTCACATAAAAATTGTGGAAAAGTTCAAGATCCTTATTCTATGCGCTGTATTCCTCAAGTACATGGAAGTTCTAGAAATGCTTGGTTACATTTAAAAGAAGTTGTTGAAACAGAACTGAACTCGGTTACCGACAATCCTGTTATAATTTCAGAAGATTTAATTATTAGCGGTGGAAGTTTTCACGGACAACCTCTAGCAATGCCGTTAGATTATGCCTGCTTAGCTGCTGCTGAGTTAGGAAGTATTTCAGACAGAAGAACCTATTTGTCTTTAGGAGGAAAATATGATGGTACACCGCGTTTATTAATAAAAGATTCGGGGTTAAATTCTGGATTTATGATTTTACAATACACAACAGCTGCCTTAGTAAGTGAAAACAAAGGCTTGTGTTTCCCAGCAAGTGCCGATAGTATACCAACATCATTAGGACAAGAAGACCATGTAAGTATGGGATCTATTTCTGGAAGAAAAGCCTTAAGAGTACTCAATAATTTAGAAAAAATACTAGCAATTGAAATGCTATGTGCTGCACAAGCCTTTGATTTTAGAAAACCGTTACATTCTAGTAAAATATTAGATAAAGTCCACCAACTTATTCGCTCTAATATAGAACATACAACCGAAGATCGTGTGTTTGCTAAGGATATTGAAAAAGCTATTAACATTCTAAAATCTAATAAACTGTTAGAAATTACATCAGAAATAAATCATTCGTATAGCGAGTTTGATACTGAGTTTGAAACGTATTAAAAAAGTTTAGCACTCTAACTAAATTCAAAATCAATTCAGACATAAAAAGCGCTAAATAAAAAACTTGTGAAAATTAAAATTTAGAACCTATAAGGCAATTAAAACGTATAATATGACAACTACAAATACCGAGTTCCAATCAGAAATCTTACAAGGAATCCCATCTGAATTGCCAGAAAAAAAACCTTACCCAAAACATGGGAATCCTGCTCCAAAACGAAAAGACATTCTTTCTATTGAAGAAAAAAAATTAGCAATTAAAAATGCATTGCGCTATTTTCCAAAAAAATGGCACAACATATTGGCAGTAGAATTTGCTGAAGAATTAAAAACATTTGGTCGTATTTATATGCATCGTTTTAAACCAGGTTACAAAATGTATGCGCGACCAATTTCAGAATATCCTGCAAAATCGCAACAAGCTGCAGGTATTATGTTAATGATTCAAAATAATTTAAATCCAGTAGTAGCACAACACCCTAATGAATTAATTACCTATGGTGGAAATGGTGCTGTTTTTCAAAATTGGGCGCAATACCTTCTTACAATGCAGTATTTAGCCACAATGACTGATACACAAACATTAAACATGTATTCTGGTCATCCAATGGGCTTATTTCCTTCTTCAACAGAATCCCCAAGAGTAGTAGTTACTAATGGAATGATGGTTTCAAACCACTCAAAACAAGACGATTGGGAAAAATACAATGCACTAGGTGTTACGCAATACGGACAAATGACAGCAGGTTCGTTTATGTATATAGGCCCTCAAGGAATTGTACACGGAACCACAATTACCTTAATGAATGCCTTTAGAAAAATATTAAAGACAAATGAAACTCCTTCCGGAAAAATATTTTTAACCTCTGGTTTAGGAGGAATGAGTGGCGCACAACCAAAAGCGGGAAATATTGCAGGTTGTATAAGCGTTTGTGCTGAAGTAAATGCAAATGCAGCTATAAAAAGACACGAACAAGGTTGGGTAGATGTATTGATTGATGACCTAAATAAATTGGTTGTTCGGGTAAAAGAAGCTCAAGAGAAACAAGAAATTATTTCAATTGCCTTTATTGGAAATATTGTTGACGTTTGGGAACGTTTTGATACTGAAAACCTATATATTCATGTTGGATCCGACCAAACTTCATTACACAATCCTTGGTCTGGAGGTTATTACCCGGTTGGATTAACTTATGAAGAAAGCAATGAGCTAATTAAAAATAATCCAGAAAAATTTAAAAAGTATGTACAACAATCGTTGGTTCGTCAAACAGATGCAATTAACAAACATACTGCAAAAGGTACTTATTTTTTCGATTATGGAAATGCTTTTTTATTAGAAGCATCCCGTGCCGGAGCAAATATATTTGCAGAAAATAATATCGATTTTAAATACCCTTCTTATGTACAAGATATTTTAGGACCTATGTGTTTTGATTATGGTTTCGGACCTTTTAGATGGGTGTGCACTTCAGGAAAATCAGAAGATTTAGATAAAACAGACGCTATTGCTATGCGTATTTTATCTGAAATCATGAAAAATTCTCCAAAGGAAATTCAATTACAAATGCAAGACAATATTACCTGGATTAAAAATGCGAAAACCAATAAATTAGTAGTTGGTTCTCAAGCCAGAATTTTATATGCCGATGCCGAAGGAAGAGCTAAAATTGCTGAAGCCTTTAACAATGCAATAGCAAATGGCGAAATTGGTGCTGTTGTTTTAGGAAGAGATCATCATGATGTAAGCGGTACAGACTCGCCATATAGAGAAACCAGTAATATATACGATGGTAGTAAATTTACCGCTGATATGGCAATTCAAAATGTAATTGGAGACAGCTTTAGAGGCGCTACTTGGGTTTCAATCCACAACGGTGGTGGTGTAGGCTGGGGAGAAGTTATAAATGGTGGTTTTGGAATGTTGCTAGACGGAACAAAAGAAGCAGAAAAAAAACTAAAAAACATGTTATTTTATGATGTAAATAACGGTATTGCACGCAGAAGCTGGGCACGAAATGAAGAAGCCTTATTTGCTATAAAACGTGAAATGAAACGAAGACCAGAATTAAAAGTAACAATACCAAATATAGTTGAAGACAACATTTTGAGAGATTTATTTTAGTGTAATTATTGTTGAATTATTTAACTCAACTGTCATATCTGCACAGGCAGGTATCCATTTTCACAGGAATGACAAAATAATAAACGCACTCGTTACAAGCTAGCGCTAAACAACACAAACCTAACAGGTTTAAAACATATAGAATCAAATATAATTAACACTCTTAAACAAAAAAATACATTAGAGGTTAATTTTTAATATAAATTATCATTCTTATGCAGATAGACATCCACTTTTACAGGGATGGATTTCTATTTTTAAAGGAATGAAAAAATGAACATTATAAACACAAACCTAACAGGTTTCTAAAACCTGTTAGGTTTAGACCAAAAATTAATTTAATGCGTACCTTATTCAAAAACATAAAAGAGTTAATACAAGTTAGAGATAATTCAGTTTCATTTTTATCTGGAACTGAAATGAAAGAATTACCAACCATTACAAATGCTTTTTTATTGGTTGAAAATGGCATTATTTCCAACTATGGCAAAATGATAGATTGTCCAACTATTTCGGTTGATAAAACAATTGATGCCACTGGAAAAATGATATTGCCATCTTGGTGCGATTCGCATACTCATATTGTTTATGCTGGAAATAGAGAAGGAGAATTTGTTGATAGAATACACGGATTATCTTATGAAGAAATTGCGAATAAAGGAGGTGGAATTTTAAATTCGTCAAAAAAATTACAAGAAATTTCAGAAGAAGCATTATACCAACAAAGTAAGATTCGTTTAGAAGAAGTGATTAAATTAGGCACTGGAGCCATTGAAATTAAATCGGGTTACGGCTTAACAGCTGAAGCAGAATTAAAAATGTTACGTGTAATAAAGCGTTTTAAAGAACACTATCCAATCCCTATAAAAGCAACCTTTTTAGGTGCACACGCAGTTCCAGATACTTACAAGACTAAGAAACAAGCATATTTACAAATGCTAGTTGATGAAATACTTCCAACAATTGCAAAAGAAAAACTAGCTGATTATATAGATATTTTCTGTGAAACTGGCTACTTTTCAGTTAAAGATACTGCATTTATACTTGAAGCGGGAAAACAATATGGACTTATTCCAAAAATTCATGTAAATCAATTTAATGCCATTGGAGGTATTAAAACTGGTGTAAATTACAATGCATTATCTGTAGATCATTTAGAAATAATGCACAATGATGATATAGAAATTTTAAAAAATACCCAAACAATGCCTGTAGCTTTACCAAGTTGTTCTTATTTTTTAAGTATTCCCTACACGCCTGCACGAAAAATGATAGATGCAGGCTTACCAATAGCCTTGGCATCCGATTACAATCCTGGTTCAACACCTTCTGGAAATATGAATTTTGTAGTATCTACCGCCTGTATTAAAATGAAAATGACTCCAGAAGAAGCAATAAACGCAGCAACAATTAATGGCGCTTATGCAATGGGATTAGAAAAAGAGGTAGGGTCAATTACTGTAGGTAAAAAAGCTAATTTAATACTTACAAAACCTATTAATTCATATGGATTTATACCATATTCTTTTGGAAATCATCAAATTGAAAAAATATATTTAAATGGAAAGTCTTGGTAGTTAACACTTTTTAAGGTTAATTTTAATTTAATCTACGCTTTTTAATCTTATAAATATATTTAGTAAGAGCTGTTATATTGTTGGTAAAAACACCAACAATGGCAAAATTATCGTTTGATTACTAGTATCTATGGAAATATCAATAATTGACAAAAAAATTCCCCTCATCTTCCAGCGGAAGATTAGGGGAATCTAAACAACTATTATTAAATTTTAATATTTAAAATCTTACCTTTTAAATTATTTCTTTAATTTCATCAATAATACGTACAGCTAAATTATCGGCTTTACTTTGAGAAGTACTTTCAGTATAAATTCTAATAATTGGTTCTGTATTAGATTTTCTTAAATGCACCCATTCTGAAGCAAAATTAATTTTAACACCATCTATAGTACTAATATCCTCATTTTTATATTTTGAAGCCATTTTTTCTAAAATAGCATCGACATTAATTTCAGGAGTTAATTGAATTTTATTTTTACTCATAAAATAGTTTGGATAACTATCACGTAATTGCTTACAAGAAATCTTTAAACTTGCTAAATGCGATAAAAATAAGGCTACTCCAACCAGTGAATCTCTACCATAGTGCGATTCTGGATAAATAATACCTCCGTTACCTTCACCTCCAATTATAGCATTTGAAGCTTTCATTAATGTTACAACATTTACCTCTCCAACTGCACTTGCTTGGTATGTTCCTCCATGTTTTTCTGTAATATCTCTTAAAGCTCTTGAAGAAGATAAGTTAGAAACTGTATTTCCTTTTGTTTTTCCGAGCACATAATCTGCACAAGCAACCAATGTGTATTCTTCACCAAACATAGAACCGTCTTCACAAACTAAAGCTAACCTATCTACATCTGGATCAACCACAATACCTAAATCTGCTTTTTCTTTAACCACCAATTCTGAAATAGCTGTTAAATGTTCTTTTAAAGGCTCTGGATTGTGAGGAAACTGTCCGTTTGGAGTACAATATAATTCTACACAATCAACTCCAAGCTCTTTTAACAGTGCAGGAATTGCGATTCCTCCTGTTGAGTTTACAGCATCAACAACTACTTTAAAATTAGCCTCTTTAATAGCTTCAACAGCAACCAAAGGTAAATTTAAAACTTCCGAAATATGTTTTTCAATATATTTTTGATTTTCTTCATAGTTTCCTAAATCATCTACTTCAGCAAACAAATAAGCGTCGTTTTCAGCAATATTTAGTACTTTTTCACCTTCTACTGCATTTAAAAACTCTCCTTTTTCGTTTAATAATTTAAGAGCATTCCATTGTTTTGGATTATGACTTGCAGTAATTATAATACCTCCATCAGCATTTTCTAAAGGAACGGCTATTTCAACTGTAGGTGTAGTAGACAAACCTACGTCTACAACATCAATTCCTAAACCAACTAATGTATTACAAACCAAACTACTCACCATTTTACCAGAAATTCTGGCATCTCTACCTACAACTACTTTTAACTTCTTTTTTCCTGTATTATTTAGAAGCCACATACCATAAGCAGCGGCAAATTTTACAGCATCTATTGGGGTTAAGTTATTATTAACTTCACCTCCAATAGTACCTCGTATTCCTGAAATTGATTTTATTAATGACATTTATTTTATTTTTCAATTAAAATCTCCAACGCACAAAAGCTTCCATAGCAGCATATCTTGCCATACCTAACTCGTGGTACAAATCGGCTGTTTCTTCATTTCTATCTTCTGCTCGCTGCCAAAATTCTCTAGCATCTACCCCTTGAAATACAACGCCATCTTTTTGAGATTGGTGTTTAAAAATACCATGTCTTTTTTCTAAAACTTGATCTGGGCTCATTGGAACTGCCATTTCAATTTCATCAATTCCCCATTCTTGCCAAGCACCACGGTATAACCAAACCCAACAATCTTTCATAAATTTCTTAGATTTTAGATTTTTTACCGCAGCAAAAATTGCATCTAAACATACTTTATGAGTTCCATGTGGATCTGCTAAATCTCCAGCAGCATAAAGTTGATGAGGTTTTACTTTTTCGATTAATTCCATAGTTAACTTAACATCTTCTTCTCCTAGTGGATGTTTTTCAATAGTACCTGTTTCATAGAAAGGCAATTCCATAAAGTGAATTTGATCATCTGGCAATCCAATATAATGTGCAGTTGCTCTTGCTTCTCCTTTACGAATAATTCCTTTTATATATCTAACTTCAGGAATATCTACTTCACTATTTTTTTTATTTTTTAAAAAATTAACAGCCTTTTTATAAATAGCAGCTGCTTCATCACTTTTAATACCAAATTTCTCGTTATAATCACATACAAAACTTGCATACCTTAATGCCTCACTATCTGTTACAGCAATATTTCCAGAAGTTTGATAAGCAACGTGCACTTCATGTCCTTGATTTTGTAACCTAATAAAGGTTCCTCCCATACTAATAATATCATCATCTGGGTGTGGACTAAAAATTAAGATTCTTTTTTTAGCTGGTTCAGCTCTTTCTGGTCTTTTACTATCGTCTGAGTTTGGTTTTCCACCTGGCCAACCAGTAATTGTATTTTGTAAATCGTTAAATATTTTGATATTGATATCGTAAGCTGGACCTAAATCTGCTAATAAATCACTCAATCCATTTTCAATATAGTCTGTATCTGTTAACATTAATATTGGTTTTGAAACTTTTTGAGCCAATCCTAATACCGCTTTACGAATAACTTTATCTGTCCAAACTATTTTTTCTACCAACCAAGGTGTGTTTACTCTGGTTAGTTTTGAAGAAGCTTCTCCATCTAGAACAATTGTTGCGTTGTTATGTTCTTGTAAAAAAGATGCTGGTACACGGTTTGTTACCTGTCCTTCAACTGCTTCTCTAATTATATTAGATTTTCCTTCACCCCAAGCAAATAAAATTACGCGTTTTGCTTCCATAATTTTTTTAACACCAAGTGTTATTGCTGTTCTAGGAGTATTGCTTAAACCAAAAAAATCTTTACTAGCAGCTACTCTTGTTATATGGTCTAGGGCTACTAAACGTGTTTTAGAATTTTGTAAAGATCCAGATTCGTTAAAACCTATATGACCATTTCCTCCAATTCCTAAAATTTGTAAATCAATACCTCCATAGGCTTCAATTTTAGCTTCATAGGCAGCACAATAGTCTGCAATTTCATTCTTTTCTAATGTTCCCTCTGGAATATTGTAATTTTCTGGAAGAATATCTACATGATTAAATAATTGCTCTTTCATAAAACGAACATAACTATTTACGGAGTCTGGCTCCATAGGATAGTATTCATCTAAATTAAAAGTAATTACATTTTTAAAACTTAATCCTTCTTCTTTATGTAACCTTACTAATTCTGCATATAAACCTTTAGGTGAAGACCCTGTTGCTAAACCTAAGATACAAGGTTGTTTTTGAGCTTGTTTCACTCTAATTAAATCTGCAATTTCAAGTGCAACAGCATTAGAAGCTACTATAGAATTATCAAAAATTTTAGTTTCAATATTCTCAAACCTTTTTTCAAAATCTGTTGATTTATCAATATTACTTTTTAACATTTCTTTATTTTTTTAGTGTTTTTTTTAATCTTATTTCTTTTTCATTCCCAATTTATGTCCAGATAAGGCAAAGTATAATATTAAGGCATAGCAAGGTATTAATATCCAATAGCTACTTGTTGCTGCTGTTGCTAATGCTTCTGCTTCGTTTATACCACTTGTTATTAACTCGTGCTTATTAGCATCTACCAATCTACCGTATAATGGAGGTATAATTGCTCCCCCAGAAATTGCCATAACCAATAATGCAGATGCTGTTTTGGTATATTTTCCTAATCCTTCTAATGTTAAAGGCCAAACTGCTGGCCATACCAATGCATTTGCAATACCTAATGCTGCAACAAATAAAATAGATGTAAATCCTGTTGTAAATAAAATACAAACACTAAATATTATACCTAAAGTTGCACTTATTTTTAATGCAGTACCTTGATTTAAATATTTTGGAATTAAAAATACACCTAATGCGTATGTTCCAACCATTGCCATTAAAGTATAAGTTGTAAAGAATTTAGCTTCTTCACCGGTAAACCCTAAAGAAATTCCATAAGAAATAATGGTATCTCCAGCAATTACCTCAGCACCAACATAAACGAATAATGTTAATACACCTAGCCATAAATGTGGAAATTGAAAGATACTTGTTTTAGTTGTTTCTCCAGATTCATCCTCCTCTATTGGAGATGCTTCTACATGAGGTAATGGAGCTTTTCTAATTAAAATACCCAATACAAATAGTACTATAGCCATTATTAAATAAGGCATAAAAACACTATCTGCCATAGTATCTAATAAGTGTGTTTTTTCTTCTAAAGAAGCCGTACTTAATTTTTCTTTTACTTCATCTATTCCTGCTAATAAAATAGCTCCAAAGATTAGTGAACCTAAAGCTCCTGCTGTTTTATTTGCAATTCCCATAATGGCAATTCTTTTTGCACCACTTTCAATAGGCCCTAAAATTGTAATGTATGGATTTGAAGCTGTTTGTAAGATTGTCATACCAACCCCTTGAATAAAAATACCTGCCAAGAAAACCCAATAGGTTCTTGCTTCTGCCGCAGGAATAAAAACCAAGGCTCCAATTGCCATAATAAATAAACCTAAAGACATTCCTTTTCTATAGCCAACTTTTTCTAAAATATAAGAAGCTGGTAAAGCCATTACTACAAAAGAGATATAGGATGCAGAGGCCACAAGATAAGATTGTGCGTCGGTTAATTCGTTAATGGTTTTCATAAAAGGAATTAATGCGCCATTAATCCAAGTTACAAATCCGAAAATAAAAAATAGTCCTGCAATAATAAGTATCGGGACTAATGTGCTGTTCTTGCTTGATTGTGTCATATAGTTATTTTTTGTTTTTATTATTTAGTTGCTATAAACATCCATTTTTTGAGTCATACTTTCAATTAATTTAAATTGATTTTTTGCTCTATCTAAATTATGTTCTGGATATTTGGTTTTAAAATAAACATCTCCGTTTAAATAATCTGTTAAAAATCGAAGTGCTATTATAAAAATCATTGTTTTGGCTCCAAGTGGTAAATATTTTAATTCTGTTGGTGTTAATACAGACTCAACTTGCTCTAAAAATCCTTTTGTATACGCCTTATAATATTCTAAATTAAAATTTACTTTTTCTAAATCTGTTTCATCTTCGGCCGCAGAATTACAAATAGTTCTAATTGCATCACCAAAATCGTAATGCACAACACCAGGCATTACTGTATCTGTATCAATAACACATAACCCTTTATTATTTGTATCAAAAAGCACATTAGATATTTTAGTATCGTTATGTGTAACTCTTAATTTAATCTCTCCAGATTCTTTTAATTTTTGAATAATATGCATCTCTTCTTTTAAGCTCCAAACAAGATCTATATATTTTTCAGCTTTTTCCAACCTTTCTTCTGAAGCTACTTTTAGAGCATCTTCAAACTGAGAAAAACGGAATGGCATATCGTGAAATTTTGGAATTACTTCAGATAGTTTACTCGCGTCAAAATCGCTTGTTAAGTTTAAAAAACCTCCTATTAATTTTCCACCTTCATAGGCCACATCGGCATTAGGTACAGTTTCAAATGTAATACTATTATCTATATACACCATTAAATTCCAATAATTACCTTCTGCATCTATATAATAGTAATCGCCATTTTTAGTTTCTACAAACGATAGTACTTTTCTATTTAATTCGTATTTTGGAAGGTATGCTAATTTATTTTGCAAATGCTTACTCACATTTACTTTATTGAAAATTAAACCAGGAACATTTTTAAAAACACCATGGTTTATTCTTTGAAGCACATAATTAATTCCAGCTGAAGTTTTAACTAAATACGTGTCGTTTATATGACCAGATGCTAATTCTGAATGCGATAAAAATTTTGAATTATGATTGAATTGATTAAAAGCTTCTTGTAAGTGTTCTAGTTTCATCTATATTATTATTTAGCGGTACATTTTTTTATGTATTGATAATTACCTTTTTTGTATACAGGTTTTATATTACCAAAGTTTTGCTGGATAACTTTTATTCTTTTGTAAAAGCTCAATTTCTTTTTGAACTATTTCTTTATCCTCTTTATAAGTAACTCCAAACCATTTAGCATCCGATTTTAATACTTCAACAGTTGCTTTACCAGATTTTAAGATTTCATTTACAATTAATGGAATAAAGAATTCTGCTTTTAAGTTCCCTTTATTTTCTTCTAAAAATTCTTTAAAAAGAGTTATTCCAAACTCAAAACATTTAGGTGTAAATCCCCAAAAATTCATAGAAACCACTGCTTCTCCATCTATTGGAACAAATACACCATTTTCATCTTTTCTTATAAGGTGGTTATTCACTTTTTCTATATGAAGTCTTTCATTTATTTCTGTTAAAAAACCATTTTCATCAACCTCACATTCACCTCTAGAAACAAAACCGTGCTCTGAAACAGTATTTTTTAACAAATATCCCATCATATTAAAATTATATGAATTAGGATCTATTTTAACCAACTCTTGCGCCATTATTTTAAAGGCTTCCTTTCCATAAAAATCATCTGCATTAATAATTGCAAAATTTTCTTTTACAACATCTTTAGTCATTAAAAGTGCATGACCTGTACCCCAAGGTTTGGTTCTTTCGGGATTCTGATATTGTTCGGGAACATCATCAATTTCTTGAAAAACATAAACAACTTCAGCTTTTCCTTCCAACTTTTTATCAAAAATTGCTTTAAACTCTTTTTCAAAACTTTTTCTAATAATAAACACAAATTTACCGAATCCGGCTTGTAATGCATCATAAATAGAAAAGTCTATAATAGTTGCACCTTCAGGAGTAAAAGTATCAAGCTGTTTTAGCCCTCCATAACGGCTTCCCATACCTGCTGCTAAAATCACTAAAGTTGGCTTTAAATTACTTGCTTTCAATATATTATATTTTTAAAATTTTAAATTATATTACTATTTTCAGTAAAATATTATGCTAATTTATAAATGTATTTTGAATTATCAAAGGAAAATCATCAATAATGTGTTCGAACACATTGTTTTTGTGTTATCGAACACATTATTAGTTCTGTGTCATAAATTTTATATATTTGTAGTATGAAAAAATATACGATTAAAGATATTGCTCAACTTGCAGGTGTTTCTAAAGGGACTGTTGATAGAGTTTTACATAAGCGTGGAAAAGTTTCTGAAATTGCTTTAGAAAAAGTAACAAAAATTTTAAATGAAATTGATTACAGACCAAATCCAATTGCTAAAAATTTAAAAAATAATAAAATATATAAATTAGCTGTAATTTTGCCAGATGCACAAAAAGACTCTTACTGGCAGCCTTGTACAGGAGCAATAAAAGAAGTAGAAAACGAGTTTCAGCATTTCGGTATTGAAATTAAAAAGTATGTTTTTGACGCAACAGAAACAAATACATTTATTGAAACTTCATTAGAAGTTATAGATACCCAACCAGATGCTATTTTAATGGTGCCATTATTTCAAAAAGAAGCATCAAAAATTGTTGCAAAATGCACTGAAAATAACATAAAAGTATCTACATTTAATAACTTTATTGATTCAAATTATTCGAATAATTTTATTGGTCAAGATTTATATCAAAGCGGAAGGGTAGCTGCAAAATTAATGGATATGTTGCTAAAAAAAGGCACTATTGGAATTATACATATAGATGAAGATTACCAAAATGCAACGCATTTACAAGAAAAAGAAAAAGGGTTTAGAAGTTATTTTAAATCGTTAAAAAATTCAAATTACAAGATTACCACTGTTAATTTGAATTATAAAAAATCAGAGGTTTTTAATACATCAATACAAGAATTTTTAGAAAAAAACCCAACAATAAATGGTGTTTTTGTAACAATCTCTAAATCTTATGTAGTTGTTGAAGCTCTAAAAGAAAAAGCAAACACTATTGCTATTGTTGGTTACGATCTTGTTAAAAAAAATATTGATTATTTAAAACAAGGACAAATTGATTTTTTAATCCACCAAAACCCTAAACAACAAGTATATTTAGGCCTAAGCTATTTAGTTGAGCATTTTTTATTTGACAAACAAATTCCATCGCAACTTTTATTGCCTTTAGATATTATTAATTCTGAAAATATTGAAGGTTATTTAACCTAGTAAATAAATAATATATATTTCTAATAAAAACATAAAAAAGCCTTTACACAATAAAAGTGTAAAGGCTTTAGCATTAATTCAAATAAATATATTTTAATCAAAAATATATGCTTTTATTTCAGCCATAGCTGCATTTTCTGTTCCATCATGTGAAGATTTTGCAATAAACTTAAAGTACCTAAATGCTTTAGTATTGTTTACATTAATATTTTGTGTAACTATAGTTTTATCAATTGAAAAATCTCCTAAACTTTCCCAAGTTAAATTATCAGTACTCACCTGAATTTCAATATCTTTTACAGTTCTTGATAGAGATTGCCTTTGAACAAAACCAAAACCATCTACTGACTTTAACATTCCCATATCAACAATTATATAATGAGGTGATGTTGCTGTACAATCACCAACCCAACAAGAGTGCCAGTATGTAGTAATATCACCATCAATAATATCTTTAGCTAAACCTGTAGTTCCCTCTCCTCCATTATCTTCTTGTGAGCTATATTCAATTACAGACCAAGATGCGCTATCTAAATATGTATAAGAAGCTTCAACTGGCAACTCAGGCACTTCTAAAGCTGAAAAATCTATAATAGGAGTAACACCTTCTGATGGTCTAATAAATTGCGTATTTGCTTTTTTATTATCACTAAAAAAACCACAATTTCTTAAATAAAAAGAATCTCCTTCTGAACCTCCATCATAATCGAAGCGAACTCCACTAGCACCAGTATTATCTATTGTAAATTTGGCTGAAGTAGCTTCACTCCAATTCCCTTCAGTATCATACATCCATTGGTTTGAATAGTTCGCTTTTCTAGTTAAACTTCCAGTTTTAGTTTCAAAATTTTCTAAAAACGAATGCAACCCTGTTAAATGTGCACCTGTAGGAAATGGTCTTCTAAAACTTGCTATTAATTTCCAATCTCCAATTTCAGGTGCGTAAAAGTATGCCGTATAATCAATAGAATTCTCTGCATTAGATTCTCCTTTTAATAAAAATTTATACGTTACATCTGGTTTCCAATCGTACACAAAATAACTTTGTGCTCCAGAACCTTCATTTCCAAATTCACCTACAGTAACTCCTTCACCATAACCCAATGGTAAAACTGTATATTCTTTTGGTATTTGACTTGGATCTTGCGTATCGTAAGCACTCCATACCGAAAATAAAATTCGTCTTTCAGTTTCTGAATTTACTTGCATCCCAAAATAACCTGAAGAAAATCCATTTGCCATAAAATAGGAACCTATAGGATCACTACCCTCTGGTACAGTTATTTCATTATAAAACCAAGTAATATCTTTACCTGCTGGTTCATCAAATTTTAAATGAACAGACGGACCTCTTCTTCCCCAATAAAACCAATCTGCTTCTACATAATCAATATGTGAAGTCCAAACAGTATCACCTAATATAATATCTGAAATTTCTCCAAATGTATTTCCTGTTTTAGAAACACCCTCTAATTCTACATAATGGTACCCTATTTCTGTAATATTAAAAGTGGCAATCACATGTTTAATAGTAGTACTTGAAGCTTCAAAAGATATTTCTTTAGAAACATTACCCAGTGTTACTTTTAGTTTAGTGGTTCCTGTAAATTTAGCATTCAGCCCAACATCTATATCTCCTGTAGCTGTAGCATAAAAATAAGTTCTAATTTTATCAGTAGTATTTGACCAGTTTTTAATTCCTCCTTCTACCACCATATTCTTTGTAGCTGTTGGATTATCAACCACCCAACTATTTCCTTCACAGGGTATAAAAATTATTAAATCATCTGTAGTTGGACCCTCTGATTGTTCAGGTTCTTCTGTAACTGGAGGGGTTGGTTCTTCAATAATTGGACTATCTTGATTGTTTTTACTACAAGAAGTCACCAATATTACAACACTATATAAATAAACAATTATTAAAGATATGTCTAGATTTTTTTTCATTACAATAAGATTTTTTATTTACAAACTATACTCAATAATTAAACACTCTAAAATTTATAAAAACTATCGAGTGATTTTTATATTAGGTACTTCTAAAGTTGAAAAATCAATTGTTGGAGCAGCACCTCCTGAAGCTCTAGTAAACTTAGTATTTGGAACTTCATTATCACTAAAAAATCCGCAATTTCTTAAGTAAAAAGAATCCCCTTCTGAACCTCCATCATAATCGAACCGAACTCCACTTGCACCAGTATTATCTATTGTAAATTTAGCAGCAGTAGCTTCATTCCAATTACCTTCTGTATCACACATCCATTGGTTTGTATACTTAACACTTCTACTTTTATCTCCTGTAGAAGTTGAAAAGTTCTCTAAAAACGAATGCAATCTTGTTAAATGTGAACCTGTTGGGAATGGTCTTCTAAAACTTGCTATTAATTTCCAATCTCCAACCTCAGGTGCGTAAAAATATGCTGTATAATCTATGGAATTCTCTGCATTAGATTCTCCTTTTAGTAAAAATTTATACGTTACATTTGGTTTCCAATCGTACACAAAATAACTTTGCGCTCCAGAACCTTCATTACCAAACTCACCTACTGTAACACCATCTCCGTTACCAAGCGGTAAAACAGAGTATTCTTTTGGTATTTGTTTTGGGTCTTGCGTATCATAAGCACTCCATACAGAAAATAAAATGCGTCTTTCAGTTTCTGAATTTACCTGCATACCAAAGTACCCAGATGAAAATCCATTCGCCATAAAATAGGAACCAATAGGATCATTTCCTTCAGGAACGGTTAGTTCATTATAAAACCATTTAATATTTTTATCTACTGGTTTTTCAAAATTTAAATGCACAGAAGGTCCTCTTCTTCCCCAGTATGACCAATCTTTAGAAGCAAAACTTATTTTAGATTCCCAAGAAGCATCTCCTAATAAAATTTCAGAAATTTCTCCAAAAGTATCACCTGATTTTGAAACACCTTCTAATTCAACATAATAGTACCCTGGTTCTGTAATATTAAAAGTACCTATAGTATGTTTAATTGCGTTATCTGATGTTTCAAAATTAATTTCTTTAGAAGTCGAACCTAATGTTACTTTTAACTTGGTAGCTCCTGAAAACTTGGCTTTTATACCAACATTTATAGCTCCAGTAGCTGTAGTATAAAAATAAGTTCTAATTTTATCAGTAGTATTTCTCCAATTTTTAATTCCTCTTTTACCTATAACTAATCTTGTAGCTTTTGGGTTATTTACAACCCAACTATTTGCTTGTGTTGGTATTGCTATGCTAGTTTCTAAAGTTGAATTTGTATTTTTACATGCGTTACTAACTAGTAATAACAGACTTAACCCTAAGTTTAAAAAAATATGTTTAAATTTCATTTTTATTATTTTTGCTTTCTACTTTGTTTTTGCATTCTAATACTCTTAAATTATAATTACAGAAGGTTTTACTGCTTATTAAAATTTAATTGAAAGGGACTTTTACAATAACCGTGTCTCCTTTTCCGTTTATATCTGTTATACTTTGAATTGTCCATAAATCCATAAAATTATCTCCATCTATAACACTTCCGCTATAGTCTCCCCAAGAAACTCCATCTGTAAACCCTTTACCTTCTCCAAGACTTACAATTTTTCGAACTGTACCTTTTGGGTCACTTGCTTTTCTATACGTTAACCTTGGGCTAATAAACATAACATCACTTGTTTCTTGAAAACCAATAAGTACATCATTATTTTTATTTACCGCCAGTGTGGTTTGAATATAACTAGAGTTTTTACTACTAATTAATCCAGTTTGTACAATAGTTCCATCTGTTTTAACCTGATGCCATTGAACTGCAGAACGGCCTTGATAATTTATAGCTTGAGAAAACCAAATATCACCATTTTGAAATACTAAATTTTTAGGATTTCTATCTCCAGAAGATGTTTTTTGATCTGTTCCTTTTTGAGGTGATTGCGGTGGCCAACCAAAATATTTTAAACCGTGTGCAGTTTTACTAACTGTTTCACAAACTGGAGTGCCATCTTTACTTGTTACTACACGTCTTATAATAAAATCTGTTCTTGTAATTTGAAAAAAGTACAAATCTTCAATAGCATCTTGCATTGCTATTGGATGCCCTAAACTTCCAGGAAAATGAAAAACCGTTACTGGTTTCCCAGCAATTGCATCTTCCATATCTATAACAAAAGTGCGATCTTTTCCACCTGGAAAAGAATAACCAATCCATTTTTTACTGTAACCAATTCCACCTCCATCAACACCTTCTCTTGCAGGAACAGCATACGTATTCCAAGCTCCTGTTGGATCGCTTGTTTCTGAAATTGAAATATTTACTGGTTTTTTCTTTTCAGCATCCCAAGGATTCCATAAATCAAAACCAAAAACTTTATTATGTGCATCAAAAAACAATTTTGGATCTATTCCTTTATTAAAACAATTTTGTGAAACACCTTCAACAAAATTCCCTTTTTTATCATAAATAATTAGTCCGCTATTTGTACCATGTAATACGTAACCTCCACCAACAGCAATTTGTGGATCTACTTGTCGGTTTCCATCCATTGATCCATCAAACGCTAAATAACCTGATACCATTCTTGGATTTCCTCCTTGTTTTCTTTCCTTACATTCTACACCATTACTTGTGGTAAATGACGCTTTTCTAATGGGTTCTATCACCTCCGTTCTAGACGGTTTTAAAACAGTATTTATATTACTTTGGGCATTTATCAATGTCATACCAAAGCCAATTAGTAAAAAAGCAGTAGTTAAATATTTTTTCATTTTAATTGATTGGTTAGTTATTTTAAATATTTTATGAAGTTTTTTAAGGTTTGAGTGCTTGTTCCTCGTTTATCTGTTACTGTTAAAGTGACATTAAAACTGGTACCATTTGCTTTAGTATAAGTTATTTCAGGTCTTTCTAAGGTAGATGTCTCGGGGAAGCCTCCAGGAAAGTTCCATACATAGGTAGCATCTTTATCTGCTACAGAATAGTCTGCAAACTTAATTACTACATTTTCTTCATTAAAAGTAGATTTGTTTGCTGTAATATTAGCTTTAGGAGCCGTTTGTTCAAGTAAGTTAGTTTCCCAAAGTCCTCTAGAAGTTCCTAAACGCAATTTCCCTTTTGCATAATTAATAAACATAAAAGGAGTTTTCCCTGCTTGCATACCTGTACCAAACAACTCCCATTGTTGCATATTCTTTTTTCTATAATAAACACCAAAACCAGTACCTAGGTAAAGTATATCATCACTTCCTCGCTGATAAATTATTGAATATACCGGTTGGCTTGGTAACCCTTTTGAATAATCGCTCCAAGTTTCGCCTCCGTTTTTAGAATAAAAAACTTCTGCTTTTGTTCCTTTTTTTGAAGTAACCCATATATGTTCTGGATTTTTATCACTAACTGCTAAACGCCATAAATTAATGTCATTAATTAAAGAGCTCGGCGGACTAATTTCAGTCCATGTATTACCTTCATCAACAGATTTAATTACACGATTTGGTTCAACAACTGCATAAACATAATTTGAATTTGCAAAGCTAGTTTTTACAGAAACCACATTTTTCTTCTCTATTTCAAAGTTTTTTATAACCTGCCAACTTTTAGCATTATCAACCGACTTCGTTAATTTGTAGCTACGATTTCTATCTCCATAATCGCTTCCATAAATAGTGTAATATTGATGTGGATGGAACTCTAAATTATCTAAAGTTATATACCCAAGCTCAATACCTAATTCTTCCATCTTATGCCCCCTTATACCTGTTAAAGATCTTTCGACTCGCTCATGACCCCACGGATGATTGTACATAAATTGATCGTCTATTGGGTTTACATTTGCAGCCATTGCATCGGCACCGTTAACACCAATCCACCCCCCATAAATAACATCATCTCTATAACAAATTTGATTATGGTTTAAACCAACTGCCATAATATCGTTTTTAAAAGATTGGCTAAATCCCCAAAGCTCTTGAATTCCTAAGCCATCTGTTTTATCTTTTACAACGGTTGCACCACCATCTGAAGAGTAGTACACTCCTCCATCGTTTCCATTCCATATTTTATTTCCAATAATTGAAAGCCCGTGATGATCTCCATGAACACCTTTATGGGCATTATTAGATTTATAATAATCGTATTGTCTACCGGTTATTATGGTTCCTGTTGTATCATATCCCCAAGTGACTCCCCCATCTTTACTAACTTTTAATTTATTTGCTGCACAGGCTAAAAAATTCTCATCTGTTTCAGATACAGTAAAAGCAAAATTCCAGGTGAGTTGTGCCAAATGAGAAGTTTCATATAAAAAGTCTGTTGCCTCATTAGCATTTTCTAAAGGACTTGTTGTTTCTCCACAACATTTTTTTTCGAAAGAATCTCCAGCATTTGATGATTTAAAGAAAGATATTTTATCATTTTTACCACCTCCATTGTATCCAATTGCAACATAAACAACATTATTATTTGCTGGAGTTGTTCCCAATCTAGCTCTATGAGAATCTATGGTATAATCGGCAGGAAACCCATTATCTACTACTGAAAATGTTGCTCCACCATCTGTTGATTTTTTAAAATTGATCCACTTTGTAGTTGAGGATTCTTCTAGGATATAAACAACATCTGGATTGTTTGGTTTAACACGCATATCCCAAATTCTTTTAGATGTTTTATATACTTGCTTCCAAGAATTTCCTCCATTTTCAGATTTCAGCAGTTTATAAGTCCCTAACTCTTCGGTAGTAGCATATACAATACTGCTACTTTTATCTGAAAGATCTACCCATAATAAGTCTCCAAATTTTTCTGGTTTTACCTTTCTTAAATTTGTGTAACCCCAAGTTAAACCGCCGTCTTTAGATTTTACAACACCAACATCGGTACCTGCATACACTATTTTTGGGTTTTTTCGACTAAAAACAATTTCGTTTACCCATTCTACTTCTGGAACACCAACAGAAACTAACTTATAATCTTCCCCATTGTTTGCTGTATGCCATATTCCAGCTGTTGAAGCACCTATTAACACTGAGTTTGTATCTTCAGGATTTATTCTAATTGAACGAACTACGCCAGTTCCACCATTATCTTGCTTTGTATTCCATTTTAAAAATAGTTGAGACCAAGAATTGTTTGTTTGGGCGTTTATTAGGTTAAATAGTAATAAAAAAACAATTAAAATATTTTTTTTCATTCTTTAATAATTTTTATACTTGAATTTTTTGTAGCAGTTTTTACAGTTACTATGTATACTCCTGTTTTAAAATATCGACCATCAATTACAACATTACCATTGTTTACAGGTAAATATCTAGATTGTATCAATTTCCCAGAAGTATCAGAAACATTTACAGTCACCATTTTTAATGAAGAATCTCCAATATTTATCAATAAATAATCTGTAAACGGATTAGGGTAAGCAGTCATTTTTTCTGAAACTACAATTGATTTTTCAAAAACCCCTTGACATTCATTAGCGGTAGTTACAGATAATTTATTTACACCATTTATTAAATTAAGTGTAATTTCTGAAGCTTTAATTTTAGTAATAACTCCATTTAAATTAATATTATATTCATTTCCATTATCTAACTTTAACGAAATTGATTTTTCACCTGTATTAATTTTTGATTGAACTTTTAAATCTAAAGGTTCTGCAATTACAAGAGTACTACACCTATTAAAATTTGATTTAGAAATACCATCAACTGTAAAACATAAACTATAAATGCCTGATGACAGTTCGGTTATTTCTTTAGTATTTGTAAATTGATAATCGGTTGCTATACCATCTTTTGTTAAAGTTGCTGTATAGTTAAGTGCTTCAACTGCTGTAATAATAATTTTACCATTACTTTTACCTTTACAAGTTTCAGAAATTACTTGAACTTTAAAATTGTTTGCTGGCAATACAAATAAGCTACATCCTTTTTCATCTACAGAATCACCTAACGGTGTTTCTGGACATTCGTCTAATTCATCTAAAATACCATCATTATCATCGTCTTCATCACAGGCATCTCCAATACCATCATTATCAAAATCTGCTTGATCTTCATTATCAATTCCGGGACAATTATCATTTACACATCCTATTAAAGTAATTTCTGCAATAGAAGTCCATGCTCCATCATTTACTTCAGACAATGTTTTTATTCTTAAATACCTTCCTTTTACAGGTGTATCAAATTCAATTTTTTGTATGGTTGCAGTATTTTCAAAACTTCCTGTTTTTACAGGTTCTCCCCAATTATCTTTATCGTGACTAAAATACAATTCATACTCTTTAATTCTTCCATTAGCACTTGATTGTCTTGGTAAATATTTAAATTCACTGATCGTATAAGAATTTGCTAAATCTATTTGAATTTCATGTGGGTATGGGTCTGTTCCTGTACTCCATCGTGTATGCCAAATTGTATTTGGGTCATTATCAAAAGCCATTGTTGCCAATCCTGGATCATTTACTTCTTGGCTATCAGCATAAATTAAAGACCATTCATCTTTTGGTAATTCTCCGGGATTATTACAATCATAAATAGATGGACAAGTTGTTGCAGTTACCATCTTATCAATGGTTTTAGAATAAGCTACACCATTTTGACTTACCGTTAATGTAACTGAATATTCACCTGGATTGCCTAACACAACTTTCGGATTTCTACTAGTTACATCATTAATATAAGTTGGTTCCGGGCTTATTTCCCATTTCCAACTAGCCCCTTCGTGTTTTAAAATTGAATGATCATCAAAATATATTGTATCCGTCATACATTTGTTTTCTGGATTACCCACCCAAGGATTAATAATTGGCTTAAAATTTTGTTCTTGTAAAGGTGATTCCCAAACACCTCCACCACCTGCAAGCCTAATTTTTGCATCTCTAAAAAAAGGTAATGCAAGATTTACATTAAAATTACCTGGATAATTATTTATAAATAACTCCCATTTTGTACTAGATGCTTTCTTATAATATACTTTTGATTGATTTCCATTACGAGTGGTTGTAAATAAATATATCAAATCTTCACCCGTATTACTTGGCTGTATTACTAAACTCTTGGTGTATTCATCTAAATCACCTGTTAAATTTTCCCAAGTATCTCCTCCATCTGTAGATTTAAAAACAAGTCCTTTATTACCTGTCCACGCTCCATTTGAATAACAAGTATATACTGTATTTTCATCATATAATGAAATAGCAATATTTGTACGTCCATTCATTTTTGAACCTCCATTAGAATTATAACTTAAAGAAGGTTTTTGAACCCATGTATTACCTTGGTCTTCACTTTTATAGAAACCTCTATTTTTTATATCTGCATATAATACATTTGGATTAGAAAAACTCATTTGAACACAAAGAACTTCATCTGGAAAAGTATACAATGATTTAAAACTTTCTCCCATATCTGTGCTTTTCCAAAAGCTATTTCCTTCACCTAAAAACAGAATATTATAATAATTAGGATGATGAATTAAATTTCCTCTTTGCCCTCCATACTCTAACATATTTGGAAATTTTGAGTATTTAAACCTACCTTCTGGGCTTCCTTCAGCGGTTTTTGGTATAATCCAGCCATCTCCTAAATCATCAAAAACTACATGTCGGCTTTTACCATGAAGCACCCATCCTGTTGGAGACTCTCCTCCTCCCATTCTTAAAGCTTTACCATTGTAAAAATCAGTCATAGCGGTATTTCCATTATGGTATCTACCACCTACAACAATATCTTCATTCCAACCTTGATCAAATCCCCACATATCAGAACCTATCATTCCATTTATTATAGGTTGATAATTTGTTTCAAAAGCATCGTTAGAAAAACTAATTCCTCCATCAGTAGCAACATATACAGACTTCCCATCTGGCAACCAAACAATATCTTGAATATCTGGATGTATCTCAAACCTACCAAAATAACCTCCAATTGCATCAAAAGAAACTGCTCCATTTGTAGTTTTAAATAAGGTAGTTGTTCCAACAAAGACATGATTTTCATTAGTAGGAGAAATTTCTAAAACCAAATCAAAATAACCTTGTCCATTATCATACCGAAATGTATCGGTATTACAATCTATTACTTTAGTCCAAGCCCAAGTAGTATCTGTTAAAACTCCTTTGTATAAAAAAGGTGTATTATCACTACTTAACATAGTGACATACATTAAATTCGGGTTTGATGCTGTTACAGCCAATAAACCTCCACTACTATCTTTAATATTAGAAGGAAAAGTAGAGACAGGCTCAAAACTTTCACCAGCATCTAACGATTCTAATAGTTGAAAATTTGTATTGTTTTTTACAATTGCATAAATATGAGTTGAATTATTTGCTTTAAAATGAATATCGTACCCTTGTTTTGAAGATTTTTGAGTCCAGGTATTTCCAGCATCTAAAGAAAGAAAGATTCCTTTATCTGAAGATACTAATAATTTATTATGATTGGTTGGATCAATAATAATGTGATTTGCTGAAAAATAAGCTTCTTCTTGAAGCATTGTTTGCCAAGAATATCCTCCATCTATTGTTTTATGAATTTGTGAACCTCCTGAAACATATACAATACGTGGATCTGTTGGATGTATTGTAACTGCTTGTACGGATGAAAAAATATAGTCCTTCGCCATCATTTCCCAGTTTTCTCCACCATCAATAGACTTATTTACATAGCCTGTTTCAGTTCCACAATAAATAATATTTTTATCTTGTTTGTATACATCTAAAGCATATACATTTACTTGCCAAGGAGCAACAGGTTTTTCTGTTGCACTATTATCTTCATTTAACCAAAATGTATTTTTTGGCCCTAGAAATGTCCAATTTGAATTGGAATCATCATTTGTTTTTTTTGATAAATAACTTTTTTTATGCAGTATTTGTTTTAATTCATTTGTATTTGGAAGCACTATTGTTCCGTTTTCGTCTACATACTTTTCTACAACTCTACGCCACAATTTATAATAACGCGTAATCGGATTTTTCTGCTTTCCATATTTTTTAAAATGTTCTTGATACCCATCTTCAATTTCGTTAAAATTTACAGGGTATTGATATAATTTTTTTGCCCATTCAGGAAAAGATTCGTTATAAGCAGGTTTATAAATTGCATTATTTTCTGGAAGATTATCGTAAGGTGTAATATCTATTTGTCCGAAAGCAGTTAAAATATTCAAAAAAAATATTCCCAAGAAGATTAATTGTTGTAGCAAACTTTTCATAAAAAGCACTTTAAAGTATAAGGTTATTAATAAAAGAGGGCTGTTAAAACAACCCTCTTTTTAAGAAATTAATGTGAAAAATTTAATCTAAAGCTCCATATATATTAATTTCTGAAAGATGTGTAAAAGTATTTGAACCTTCAACTGCTAGATACTTTACATATCTTGCTTTTGTAATGGATGAAGCATATGCCATAAAACCATCATTAGTTGTTAATTGTGAGTTTAATGTAGCTACTTTAGTAAAAGTTACATTATCATTACTTACCCAAAATTCATGTACGGTTGCACCTCCTGAGTTATTACTTCTTCTAAAAACCTCAAATGCACCAATATTTTTTTCTTCTCCTAAATCAATTGTAAAATAATGAGGATAAACTGGCGATGCAGTTGACCAAGTAGTATGCCAAAAAGTTGTTGGATCTCCATCAATTACAGCAGTTGCATACCCATTTACAGGCCCTTCTCCACCTGCTTCTTCAGATGAAAAATCTACAATAGACCAGTCTTCATTATCTAAACTTTCAATTATATTTATTTCACTTAAATACGTGAAATTATTTGGACCTGATGCTGCAACATATTTTACGTATCTACCTGTAGCAATAACATCAGTATTAACTAGAGAACCATTATATGCATCTAAAGCGGAATTAAGTGTTGCTACTTTAGTAAAAGTCACATTATCACTACTCACCCAAAACTCATGTACAGCTGCTCCTCCAGTATAACCTTGTCTTGAAAATATTTCGAATCCAGAGATATTTTTCTCTGCTCCCATATCAATAGTAAAATAATGTGGATAAGATGAACCTGTTGAAGACCAATTTGAATGCCAAAAAGTATTTAAATCGCCATCAATAGCAGCTGTTGCATATCCATTTACAGGTCCTTCACCACCTGCTTCTTCGGTAGAGAAGTCAACAATTTCCCAATTCCCTTTACCTAAAGAAGGTGTTGGAGTGACTGTAAAATATTTTGATTTTGAATTACCATAAGGATCTGTAAGTGTAATTTCAATATCTTGAGTAGAACCTTTCATTCCATCAATTGTAAAACTATCTGTTAAGCTACTTGAAGTTACTGAACTAGCTACAGACACATCATCAACCATTTTTTGGAAAGTAAAATTCATTGTAATATTTTCTGAATTTTCCCAACTTGCAACAACTCCACCAACTATTGATTCAAAAGTAAACGTATCAAATATTGGATCAAATATTGCTGGTACTACATATGTTGACCAATCTGAAGGAAACTCATCTATTGATGTTTCGTTTCCATTTTCATCTGCTTGAGTTGGCACATAAAATGTTCTATAATTAATTGGTTTTGTAATATCTAAAAATTCTAATGTTAACTCAGATTCATCTGCGCTTAATGTTTTAACGTTAGTTTCACCATTAGCATTCGTATATTCAATTTCTGTTCCTCTTGTTAAAACAGTACTCGGTTTAAAGTCGA
Source organism: Lutibacter sp. A80 (assembly GCF_022429645.1). Taxonomy (GTDB): domain Bacteria; phylum Bacteroidota; class Bacteroidia; order Flavobacteriales; family Flavobacteriaceae; genus Lutibacter. The sequence goes on along the minus strand of NZ_CP092480.1, from coordinate 3,524,369 downwards.
AAATTGCATTTCCTTCAACATCAAGTTGTACCGAATTAACAGCTCTAGCTTCTAAGTTTTCACGGAAAAATTCACCATAAACTGTTCCAAAAGTTGTAATTTTAATAGACTTATTACCTTCTGAATCTTTTGAATACACATCAAACTGATATGATTGTTCTTCAAGATTTTCTACTATTAATTCTACAAAATCGGTTTCACTAGATTCTGATTTTGAGTAAGGAAAAGTTTGGCTATCTTCTCCATCATTCCAATACACTACTATTTCATTAACAGAAAATCCGTTAGTTATATATCCAATTATTTTTAATCTTTCATTACCTGAAAGTGTTTCTAAAGAGTCTACTTTAGATGTATAGATAATTTCACCATCTTGTAAATACTTTTCGTGTACTTCAAATGTATCAGTACATGAAATAAATATTAAAAAGACAGCAATAATTAATGGTACTATATATTTTATTTTTCTCATAATTATGTTTCTTATCAATTATTACTCTATTATATTTCCCCAAAAAGTTATCTCAGAAAGATTGATATATCCTGATCCATCCCAAGTACTATAAACCGCGAATCGGAAGTATCTAATTTCTGTAGCCTCGTCAAATGTATATTCGTCACCAGCATATAAATGGTCAATATCCTCATCTGTGTTTGTGCCTATTGGAGATCCTGAAGGTTTAATAGATTCACATTCTTTTAATAAAATCCAATCGTCTAAATCATCTGAATCAGGTAATTCTTTAGCTCCGTAAACATTATAAGTTTTTGGATTTCCGTGCCCATAGGCATGCGCAGTACCATGTGAAAGTCTTTGATGTACTGTAAATCTACTTAGTGTTACATTAACACCTAAATCTAAAGTTAAAATACTTGGTCTTGGATGAGTTCCAAGAGTATGCGCAATTGATTCCATATCATCATCAAAAAGGAACCAGTAATCTCCTTCCCAAGCATCCCAATTATCATCGTTTTCTAATACAACTTTATTAAATCCAGATTTATCTATAAGTTGCTCAAATAGAGGTACTAATTTTTTATCAGGAGTATTTGCATAAATTGTATCAGAAAAATTATCATATCTATCTCTAATAACAGCAGCAAAAATCCTAGGTTCAGATTCGTACCCTCTTAAAGATGATTTAGTTGCTGTTTGTTCAGTATAAACAGTTTCCACAGTTTCTAATTCACCTTGCTCATTTGTAGACATTAATTCTATAGATACAGGAGTATTTAAAGCGTTTTCCCAAGTAAATCTTGCACCTCCAAAATCAGAAGTAATTTCCATAGATTCTTGAATAAGAAATACTGGAGATGTTAAAGGACTTCCAGTAACAGTAATTGGTTCTGAAACATTTTCAGATCGATCAACTGAATACAAACGCACAGTTTTTTCATTTGTATCTCCAAATCCTAAAATTTGTAATTTATTATTAAAAGCTGATGCTTTTACTTCTGCTTCTTCACCATTACTTGTAGTGTATAAAGCTTTAACATAAAGTAAGTCGCTACTATTAGGTAAATCGTATTTAATATCTAAACCTCCGTTTATTGGGGTAACCACAACATTCTCTATTATAGATGGAATTGTATTATCTTTAAAGATTGGTTCTCTCTCGTGTTCGTCACATGAAAATAATATAAATACTATTGACACACTTAATAATTTGATTATATTTTTCATCATATTATTTCTTTTTATTAATAATTTAATTACCATCCTGGATTTTGAATTAAATCTGGATTTTTAATAGTTTCAGACTCAGGTATTGGCCATAAGTAATCTTTTTCAGAAAAACGTGGAAAATATAATGTAGTTACCGTATAATAATCATCTACTGGTGTTTCTAAAACATTCCAACCCTTTATAGGTAAACTCATATATTGTTTAGATAATTTCCATCTTCTTAAATCCCAAAATCTTGCTCCTTCAAACGATAGTTCAATCATTCTTTCTTGTTGAATAATTTCTCTCATACCTTCTTTTGAAAATGGCTTAGTTGGGTTACTTGAATATGCCGACCAACTATCTACAACAGTTTCAAGACCTGCTCTTTCACGAACTTTATCAATATATTCATAAACCTCTGCATCTGGAGCTGCTTTTACTTCATTTAAAGCTTCAGCATAATATAAATATAAATCTGCCAAACGAATAATAGGGAATGCATAACGTGTTGCTGTAAAACCTCCACTTTCGGCTAACGTTGTAGGTATGGCAACCAGTTTTTTAGGCCAGTAACCAGTAACTGAATAGTCAGTAGTTTCTCTTACAGATGCAAGTTCTCCACCTCTACCTTTAACATAATTAGGATCATTTTCATCATAAAATCCATTTCCATACCATATTCCTCTATCAAAACCTAAATCTGCATAAAAACGTGGCTCTCTATCAAAGTTTAATATGGCTGTTTCTTGACCTAATCCGATCTTATAAGTATCAGCAGTTGTTGCTGTTTTTAATTTAAATCTATTATTAAAATCAAATGAAATATCTTCATCAATTGGCACTCCATTTTCAGAATAGTATGTTTCTGCTATACGAATAGTAGGAGCTAATCTTGCTTTTGCTGCATTACCTAACACTTCATTTAAACGAGCAATTGAGTTTTCTTCAATTGTATAGGTATCTGCGGTATGCCCCCAAATTAATTCAAAATTCCATTTATCAGTAATTCTACTTCTTAAACCAACTTTTATTTTTGTTATATCTGAATTAATTGGAACCCCTGATTTATTAACATAATCTTCTTTTTGGTATAAGCGAATACCCGCTTCATTACAAATATCTATAGCTTCTTTACACGCTGTAGCTGCTTGCTCCCATTTTTCTGGTGCATATGTTGTAGGGAAATAAGGTACACCGTCATTATTTGTAAAACTACTGTAAACACTATTTCCATTGAACAATGGACTCGCATATGTCATTAATACTCTTGCTTTAATAGAAGCTGCAATAGGTTTAGTTACCCTACCTAAATCCTCACTTCGATTTTGTAATAGTATAGGAAGATCAACAATTGACTCATCCATAACGTCAATTATATAAGTAAAACACTCTTCAATTGTAGCTCTGTGAGATTTAATTTCATCAGATGAAGCAGAAACAGGTATTAATTCATCATTAATTACAATAGGACCATACATTCTTACTAAATAATAGTGAAAATATGCTTTTAAAAATTTAACTTCAGCAGTCCATGCTGTTTTTTCATATTGCTGAATTCCTTGAACATCATCAATTCTATCTAAAAAGATATTACAATTTCTAATGGCTTCATACAAACCATCATCACCCCAATAATTATACGTTGGATCTGAAGCACTTTGAAAACCTTGTGCTATTTTAGATCCGCTATTATAATACCAGTAAGCCTGTGGTAACCAAACTTCATCACCTCCAACTAAAGCTGGATTATTTAAATTACTTGGCGATGGGATAGCCCCATAAATAGTGTATAAAAATTTCTGCGTATTAAACCTATTTGAAAAGGCATTGTCTATAGTTGCTACGTTATCTGGAACAACATTTAAATAATCTTTACTACATCCCGTTAAAACAGTTGCAATAAAAAATAGTATTAGATATATATTTTTTTTCATTTTGTTTTTGTTTTAGAATGATACGTTAACACCAAGATTAATAACTCTTTGATTAGGGTACCCTAAACCATTCCCTGCCAATTCCGGATCCCACAACTTAAATTTACTTATTACAAATAAGTTAGTACCTGTTGCATAAAATCTCACTTTTTCCATTTTAAGTTTTTCAATTGTTTTTTGAGGTAAACTATACCCAATTTCCGCTTGTTTTAATCTTAAAAAATCACCGTCTTGCATCATCCAAGTAGACCATTGACTATTATTACTAATAACCGTATCTGAAAGTCTTGGCCATAATGCATATACGTTTCTATTTGTTTCAGACCAATGATCGTCTGCATAGGCTTTTAAAAGTTGATGCTCACTTGCAAAAGGAGAAGTAGCATAGGTATCAATCCAAAATGAAGAATTTGCTGAACCTTGAAAGAAACAAGAGATATCAAAATTCTTATATCCAGCAGAAAGACCTAAACCATAAGTTATTTCTGGAACTGTTGGATTTCCAATTGGCACTTTATCTAGACCAGAAATTTTACCATCACCATTAATATCTCGATATTTTAAATCACCTCCAGTATACTCTCCAAAAGTTTGTACTGGCGAATTATCAACTTCGGCTTGGTCTACAAATAAACGTTCTGCAACATAACCCCAAATTTGATTTATAGGTTGCCCTATTCTAGACAACCAAGGTGTTGCCGAATAATCTGGTTCTTCCATTTTAGTTATTTCGTTTGCTGCATACGTAAAGTTCCCTCTAAATTGCATCCAAATATCGTTGTTAAAATTCTCGGTATACACTAATGTTCCATCTATACCTTGACTTCTAGCTTCTCCAATATTTGCTCTTACACCAGCTTGTAAACCTAAACTAGAAGGTAAAATTCTATCAGCTAAAATATTTTCTCTATCCTCTCTAAAAAAGTCTACATCTAGGTCAATTTTATTAAATAAACCTAACTCAAAACCTACATTCATTTTCTTACCTGTTTCCCAAGTAATATCTTCATTAGCATATCTTTGAATACTTACACCACTTTGAGAAAATCCAAAATTTTCACCCGTAGTATAACCTCCAGAATTTAAATCTACTTGTGATAAATAAAAGAATCTATCATCTGATCCACCAATTTGATCATTCCCAACTAAACCATAAGAACCTTTAAATTTTAATTTAGTTACTGTTTCTTTTACAGATTCCATAAATTTTTCATCTGAAGCCATCCATCCTAAAGCAACAGATGGAAAAAATCCCCAACGTTCTTTTTTTGCAAACCTTTCAGATCCATTATATCCAAAACTAAATTCAGCAAAATATTTTTGTTGATTTGCATACGTAAATCTTCCTGATAGTCCCATATTTCTATAAGCAAGAGATTTTTGTAATTGTTGTGCTTCTGAAGTATTGGCAACATCCCAGTCTGTAAGTGTAGAAAGTCTATCATTACTAGTAAACACTAACAACCCATTAACTTCGTTATCATCATCAATTTCTTTTTGATATGACAAGTTAGATTCAACATAAGTAGATGTTGAAATATATCTATTTCTTTGGTTAAAAGCTAAGGTTTCAGTTCCAGTTTCTGGGTTTAATTCTGATAAAACTACCTCACCAGTTGTATTATTTAAACGTGGTGAATAATAATATGCATTATAATCTCTTAACGCTTGATAACTAGACTCTTTAGTGCCGTTAAAAACTAATTTAAAATCTAATCCTTCAGTAATAAAATCTAAATCTTGATTAAATTCTAATTGAGCAATAATTTTACTAGCATCACTTTCTTGATAACCTCTTACCATTTCAGCATATGGATTTAAATAATCTCCATCTCCATAATTACCAAATAAAATATGGTTTGTAAATTCATTTGCTGCATCCTTTTCATAATAAGGTTTAAAAAGTACTGGATTGGTTCTCATTACTTGGTTATAAACCTCAGAACCACCTTCCATTGGGCCTGTATAATCTTCAAAATTCACATTAAAACTTAATTTTAATTTTGAACTTTCAGTTAAATTAATATTTGTACTAGAACGTAAATTATATTGCTTAAACTTTATATTAGAGTTAAAATTACTAACCTCTGGAACATCTAAAATTCCATTGTCTTGACTCGCTGCTACAGATACATAATAACGAGCAGTTTTACCCCCACCGTTTAAACTAAAATTCATACGTTGACTGTACGCAAAATCTTTAAACAACTCATCATACCAATCTGTAGTCGGATATAAAATTGGGTTTGTGCCTGCAATTGTATTTTCTATTTTTTCTAAAGAATAAGGTAATAAACCTAAAGGATCTCTAGTTCTTACAGCTTCATTTCCTAATTTCATATATGTAATAGGGTCAGCTAATTCAATATCTTTGGTTGGTTGAGAGATTGATGCTTCAACTCTTGCAGAAACTCTTACAGGACCTTCAACCCCTTCTTTAGTTGTAACAAAAATAACACCATTTGCTCCTCTTGCTCCGTATAACGCTGTTGCTGAGGCATCTTTCATAATAGAGAAAGCTGAAATATCATCTGGATGTAATCTTCTTAAGTCTGAAACATCTAATTCAACACCATCTATAAGAATTAAAGGACTTGAAGCATATCCAAATGTAGTTACACCTCTAATAAAGAATTCTGCATTATCTTTTCCTGGCTCTCCACCTCTTTGATAAGCAATTAAACCTGATACTTTTCCCGCTAAAGCTGTTGTAAGGTTACTTGAAGATACTTTTAATTCTGCAGGTTTTACAGTAGTAATGGAAGAAACAACGCTCTTCTTTTTTTGAGCTCCAAAACTTACCAGAACAACTTCATCTAAAACATTTTGATCAGGTTCTAGCGTTATTTTAAAAGTTTCATTTACACCAACTGTAACCTCTTTATTTGTATATCCCATAAATGAAACAACAAGAATATCAGTATCTTTTGCTGAAATACTAAAGTTTCCATCAAAATCTGTTGACACACCTTTTGTAGATCCTTTAATCGTAATAGAAGCCCCTGGTAAAGGACCTCCTGTTTCATCAAAAACAGTTCCTGTAATTGTTTTTTCTTGTGCTTGAGCATGTATAATACCAAACATAAAAATAAAAAAACATGTGATTAATTTTTTCATAAAGTTAATTTAAGTTATTGATTGAGTTAATTTTTTTGATTGATTAAAACTGTAATACTTTAATAAGTATCCTTCATCCAGTTATAAGGTTTTCTTTTTATCCAGTTTCCTCTTGTAAAATCTGGAAAGTCTTGAGGTTCACCATTATTTTCTATTGAAAGCTCAGAAAGAGGTGTAATAGCACTCCAAGCTGCTGCATCATAAGCATCCATAGGTGGTGCAATATTTAATTTTGCCGACTCTATAAAGGCATTGATTACAAAAAAGTCCATTCCACCATGTCCAGCTCCTAAAGCATGTTCTCCATATTTTTTCCATAATGGGTGGTCGTATTTTTTTAACCATTCATCTGCAACGTCCCAACGGTGTGGATCAGACTCGCCTTCAATATAGATTCTATTACCGTCTACTTCCCAAAGTCCATTACTTCCTTGTACTCTAAATCCTAAAGAGTAAGGTCTTGGTAAATTACAATCGTGTGTAACAATAATAGTTTCACCATTTGCTGTTTCAATTGTTGAAGTTATTACATCTCCTTGTTTAAATTTTAATTTTGCATTTGGATGATCAGCACCACCATTTTTAACAATATAATCGTTTAATCCTATTGCTTTTGTTGCATTGGCTGTTAAAGATGTAAATCTATTTCCTCTATTAATATCGCACATTGCTGCTATTGGCCCTGCTCCGTGTGTTGGATACACATCGGCATTTCTCAATAATGAATGTTGCGTTCTCCAAGCAGATTCTGAAATACCTTTTTCTCCAAACTCAACTCCTTTACCATAGGCACTTTTTCCGTCATTTAATTTTACAAAGCGTAAATCGTGTTGGTAACCACATCTAAAGTGTACTAGTTCTCCAAATACATTTTGTTTTACCATATTTAATACAGCAAGCACATCGCGTCTATAATTCACATTTTCTAAAATCATTAAATGTGTACCTGTTTCTTCGTGGGTATTTACTAAATCCCAACATTCTTCCATTGTATTGGCTGCAGAAACTTCTAACCCAGTATATTTACCAGCTTTCATAGCGTCTTTTGCCATACGTGTATGCCATAACCAAGGTGTTGATATTATAACTGCATCAACATCTTTTAACTCTAACAAATTTCTATAATCATAATCTCCATCTCCAAAAACTTGAGGCTTAGGTTCACCTGCTTTTTTTATTTTATCCAAGGCAATAGTTATACGTCTAGGATCAATATCACAAATTGCAGTTACCAATACATCATCTCTTAATAATACATTATCTAAATGATTGGTTCCTCTTAGTCCAACACCAATCATTGCCACCTTTAGTTTTTGTTCTTTTCCAAATAAACCTGTGTTTATTCCAAAAGACATATTAGGCATCATTGTAATTCCTGCACCTGCAAGTGCAGTTTTCTTAATAAAATTTCTTCTTGATTTCATTATGTTATGGGTTTTAATTTTATTTATTTCAAACCTATATAATGTAGTTTGAAAATAGCTATTTAACTTTTCTTAATCTTTTTTTAATATTAACATCACTCAATAATTACAAAAGACACTTATTTTAAACATCTCAAATTTGATAATTCCATTTAATAAATAAGTAGATTATTTAAGCTAAGAGGTGGTAATTTTCAATAAAGAGGTATAACCTCTAAAATTTTCCCCCTTTTTGATTAAATATTCCACTTTTAACAATTTAAAAACAACTTAATTAAGTTGTTATAAATACATTTCTATTTATATTTATACCAAAATAAATAGTATTAATGTTGCATTATATTTGATGAAAAAAAACAGTTTGATAAATCCTCATAACAAAAAAAACACATTATTAACTACTTTTTTAATAGTGTTTTTGTTATTAAACAGTTTAATTAGTATTGGACAAGAGCACTCCAATTTTATACATATAGAACCCGTATACAATAAAAAAGTTTTAAATATTAGTAATATTATTGAAGACAATTACGGATATATTTGGATGAGTTATGCTTCTGGTTTTCTAAAATATGACGGATCTAATTATTACCCTACAGATATTAATGATATTTTTAAAGATAGAAGTTCTGACGATTTTATTTCTAACTTACAAAAAGATTTTAAAAATAATATTTGGATTAGTACTAGGAATGGACTTGTGCGTATTTGCGATACCTTAGGAAACTTTAATGAACTAGATGCCCTAAAAGGTAAAAAAATTCAATTGGTATCTACAACTTCTAAGGAATCTGTTTTACTGGCCACAAAGCAAGGTGAAATTTACAGCTATAATTACACAAATCCGCAATTAGAAAAAATAACCACTATTCCAGATATAGCTCATAATGTTTCAGAAATTTTAAATATTGTAACAACAGATAATGGTGAATTATTTATAAGTACAGATAAAGGTAAAATTTTTCAATATTCTCCTAAAAACTACAAATTAAGTACTTTGGATAGTCCCTTTTCAGATTTCCCTGGAAATATTAAAATTACCAAAGACCTAAGCAATAAATTATGGATTGGTACAGAATCTTATGGATTATTTGTCTATGATATTAATTCTAAAAAATTTATTCAAGAAACACTTTTCAAAGCTCCTTTTTACAATATTAAAAAAGAAATGTTTATCAGACTATATTGCGATAGCAAAGGTTACATTTGGGCTGGAACCGATGGTGGCGGATTGTATAAAGTAGACTCTAACCACGGTATTATACAACTTTACACACATCAAAACACTAATAAATTTTCTTTAAGAAGTAATTCTATTATTGCAATTTATGAAGATTCACATGAAAATATTTGGGTAGCTTCAAACTACGGAGGACTCAATATTTTACCCGAAGTTAATAATAAAATTAAGTACTATGATGGTTCCGACACAAATACACCTTCTAGAATTCTATCTATTTACAAAACAAAAAATGGAACTATATGGGCAGGTACAGACGGAACAGGTATAACTAAAATTACACCAAATAAAGATGGCACAACTTCTAAAAAACAATACTTTTCTACTAATAAATTAAAAAAAGGATTCTACATACAATCAATTACAGAAGATAATCAAGAAAATATTTGGTTTGGAACTTATAAAAATAGTTTGTGGCATTACAATTCTCAAAAAAATTCTTTTAAAAATATTGAAATTAAAAATTCATTAAACCAAAAAGCTACAGATGTTAGAGTTGTATATACAGACTCTAAACAAAGGATATGGGTAGGTTCAAATTTATCGCTTAATGTATATTCTAGCAAGCAAAAATTACTTGCCAGTTTTGAAAATAATACGCACGGTCTTAAAGGATTTGTTGCAGAAAGCATTATAGAAGATGCAAACGGAACTATTTGGGTTGGATATTACAAAGGTGGACTTTTTAAATTTGAAGAAAATATAAAAAATCTTACCAACTCTAAATTCGAATATATTAGCTATTATAATGAAACTAAATACCCAAATGATATTCTTGGAGTTAAATCTATGGAATTGGATGAATTAGGTATTTTATGGTTAATAAACTCGCACGGGAAACTAGTAAAATTTGACCCAAACACACACAAATACAATTCGTTACAAAATAACAGATTACTTAATTCTTTTGACATAAGAGCTGTATTGGCAGAAAATAATACAAATTTATGGTTAAGTACTTCAAACGGAATTTTACACTTTAATTTTAAAGACTCTGCAACAACAAAATTTCAAATTATTGATGGTTTACAAGACAATGTGTTTATGAGTAGAAGTGCTATAAAAGATAAAGAAACATTATATTTTGGTGGTATTAATGGTTTCAATAGTTTTAAACCTTCAGATATCACAAAAAAAGAATTAAAGCCTAAATTGTATATCAATTCAATTGAAATATTAAATCAACCTGCAACTTCTCTAATCCCTAATCAAATAAATTCGAGTATTGAACATCTAAAAAAAATAACATTAACACCTAATCAATCTTCGTTTTCATTTCGATTTTCAGCATTTGATAATGTACTAAACACAAATTACCGTTATGCATATCGCTTATTAGGGTTTAACAACACTTGGATTCCTGTTACTAAAGAACAACTTGCTACTTACACAAATATCCCTTCTGGAAATTATACCTTTGAAGTAAAAGCAAGTTCTAAAAATGGTGATTGGGATATTGCTCCAAAAAAAATTGCAATAGAAATTACACAACCACTTTGGAATACACCTCTTGCTCATTTCTTCTATTTATTCTTATTTATAGTTACTGTATTAATAATTATAAAATGGTACGAGCTAAAAAAGAAAATAATTTCAGATAAAATTAGTTATGACAAAGAGAAGGAGTTACACACCTTAAAAATGAACTTTTTCGCCAAAATGTCTCATGAAATTCAAACACCTCTAACACTCATTTTAAGTCCAATTGACAGTATGTTACAGAGGGCTGAAGATAACGGAAACTTATTATTAAAACAACGTTTACAAATAATCTCTAATAATGTAAAACGTTTATCTAGAATTGTTTTTGAACTCACCACTGTTAGAAATAAAGAATTAGAAAGAACACGTTTACTCGTTACTAAAAATAATTTATATGAAGATTTAAATGATATTACGCTTTCTTTTAAAGAACAAGCACGTTTAAAACATATTGACTTTAGTTTAAATTGTCCACAAAATCTTGCCGAAGCTTGGTACGATAAAGAAAAAATTGAACATATTATTTATAACTTACTTTCTAACGCGTTTAAATTTACTCCTAAGGAAGGAAATATACAACTAATTGCAACTCCTATAAATAACAAAAACTCCATTAAAATATATGTTAAAGATTCAGGGCCTGGTATAGAAGAAGAAGAATTGAATGATATATTTACACTTTTTTACCAATCTAAAACAGGTATACAATCTAAAGGTTCTGGTATTGGCTTAGCATTAACTAAAGAATTAATTGAAATACATAGAGGTAAAATTGAAGTTACTTCAAATAGTATGGAAGGCACAACTTTTATTATTACTTTTCCAGTTACTAAAGAGGCTTATTTAAAAGAGGAACGCATTATTCCAGAACTAAAAATAACACCTGATAAAGAAGAAAGTATAAAATCTACACCAATAAGTACTAAAAAACACAATAAAACAATCTTAATTGTTGAAGATAATTTAGAATTACAACACCTTTTAAAAGACCTACTTTCAAATACGTATAATATTATTTTAACCGAAAATGGTAACGAAGGATATATAGCTGCTAATAATCATCATCCAGACCTTATTTTAAGCGATATTATGATGCCCGAAGTTGATGGTATTGAAATGTGTAAAATGTTACAAGAAAATAAACTAACAAAGCACATTCCAATTATTTTATTAACAGCAAAAAACTCTACTAAATCTAAAATTTTAGGTTTAGAATCTGGGGCTATAGAATTTATAAACAAACCATTTAACACCAACGAATTATTACTTAAAATAAATAATATAATTGTTTCTACCGAACATATTATTTCAAACTTAAAAAAAGAAATAATTAATAACCCCACCATTAACGTAGATAAATCTAATGATGATATTTTTCTTGAAAATTTAATAACAGCTATCAATTCAAAAATTGAAGATCCAAATTTTAGAGTTGAAGATTTATCTGAAGCATTGAGCATGAGTTATTCAACGCTTTACAGAAAATGCCAAGCCTTAACAGGTGAAGGTTTGGTTGAATTAGTTAGGCTATTGCGTTTAAAAAAAGCAGCCATTGTAATTGCAAAATACGGATATAGTATTTCTGAAGCTGCATATATTTCGGGCTTTAATGATCCAAAATATTTTTCTAAATGTTTTAAAAAACATTTTGGAAAAACACCTAATACCTTTAAAAAAGAAGCTTTGCAAATAGGTTCAGAAAAATACCTAAAAAAATATAAATTAGATGTTAGTATTATAAAAGAATAATGGCTTTCAAGCACTTAAAACATACTAATGTTCTAAGTGTAATACTCCAAAAGAAGTTGGTGTATGAAAATTTGGTGTTTCTGTATTTGGATCAATCCAAGAAATCCATGTTGGTTTGTAAGTAGCTCCTTTGCTTTTATTAAATTTAGCTCTAAAAATACCCGATTCTATCTTGTTATTTTTAATTAAACCAAAGCTTTTTAACGATGCAATACTTACTTTACCTTCAACAATAAAATATTCTTTTTCTATTTGAGATTTTACCAAAATATCTTTTTTAGGCCAATTCCATTCAAAATCAAATTCTTTATTCGGATAGGCCTTAAAATCCATAATTCTAGGTGTTGGATCTATTTCTAAACAATAATATGGGTTTAGACCTGCATCTGTTCTAAAAAATAATTCTACTCTATCAGAATTACCGATACTGGTTATTGTATCATCTGTTTTATCAATATAAACTTCATTATCATAAACTTTAAAACAAAAAAATAGATTTTCTTTACTCCAAAGAGATCTAAACTCAATTTTTTTAACTGGTTCAGCATCCCAAGCAGAGATAAAATCTGTTAAAACAGTTGCTTTCTCCCAATCAGGAGAATCTGCTTTTCCAGTTATTTTTATTAAAGCGTCATTAATAAATTTAACTTTATACATTAACATTTTATCTTTGTTTTTTTAACCATTTTTCAAGTAATATAGGCCAAGTTTCAGCAGCATTATTCCCTTCTCTTAAACCATAACCATGCCCTCCTTCATCTAAAAAATGTAACTCAACTGGAACTCCAACATCATTTAACGCTTTTGTTATTACCAAACAACTATTTCCATGGGCATCATCTGCTGTACCAAAAACAAACATTGGAGGCGTATCTTTAGTAATATTAATTTCTGGAGTTATGGAATAATTTTCACCTTTGTCTAAATAAGCAGGATATATTAATACTGAAAAATCTGGTCGACTAGAAACACTATCTATTGCATCTATTTCAGAATATGTTTCCTTATTATATAACGTACTCGCTCTAGCACTTAAACTTCCACCTGCAGAAAAACCTAATACACCTATTTTACCTTCATCTATTTTATATTTTTCAGCATCATTCCTAACAATTCTAATAGTTCTTTTTAAATCGTTTAATGCATCTAATTCTTTTTTGGGTACACTATATTTTAATAAAAAAACTGTATATCCTAATTTTGCTAAGTTCGATGCAACTTCAGTCCCTTCTAGGTCTATTGCTAAAATATTATAGCCTCCTCCAGGACAAACAATTACACCTACACCATTACTAATTGATTCTGGTTTATATACAGTAAAAGATGGGTATTTTACTTCCGTAATTTTAGTAATCAACCCGGAACTTATTATAGTTTCAGTTGTTTTTTCAGAAAATTCAATATCATTAGGAGTTTTATCTGGCCATAAATAAACCTTTTCTTTATTTTGTGAATGAAGCGGAAGCATTATTAATAGAAGTAAAAAAAAAATATAATTCTTATTCATATTGGTCTTATAATTTTAAAAATGAGAATGGTATGATATTTAAATAACCTAAAACAAAATTTTTAAATTACTAATTTTAAAACACCTAGCAAAATCACTTTTCTCTTATACAAACTATGATGCAAATAAACTATGTAATATCTAATAAATTCACCATCAAATTAAAGCAAAATTAGTGTTTTTTTAGCATTTTAAACACCGTTATTCTTCATTAATTTTAGATAAAGCAGCATACCGTTAAATACTAAACTTAATTATTTTATAATCTTTCTTGTCAAGAGAGATCAAATTCTAAAAATAACAACATTTTACTAACTTTTAAAACTATATATTAAATTACTATTTTATAATAAAATTGGGCGTTTTAAACCTAAAATACGAGTACTTATCTTTTAAAAAATGATTACTTTTACATAAAACAAAACATCTATTTATGTCTATAAACTTATTTGATTTAACAGGAAAAATAGCTTTAATAACTGGAGGCACACATGGTTTAGGAATGGCAATGGCAATTGGCTTAGGAAAAGCTGGAGCTACACTTGTAATTAATGGAGCTTCTTCTCAAGAAAAATTAAACAATGCAATAAAAAAATATAAATCTTTAGGTTTAAAAGCTTACGGATATCTTTTTGATGTTACAAATGAATCTTTAGTTATCAAAAACATTAACACCATTGAAAAAGAAGTAGGAACTATTGATATACTTATAAATAATGCCGGAATAATAAAAAGAACTCCTTTAGAAGAAATGGAAGTAACTGATTTTGAACAAGTCATAAAAGTTGATTTGGTAAGTCCTTTTATTGTTTCAAAACATGTTGTAAAAGGCATGATTTCCAGAAAAGAAGGTAAAATTATAAATATTTGCTCAATGATGAGTGAACTAGGAAGAAGCACTGTTGGTGCATATGCTGCAGCAAAAGGAGGGTTAAAAATGTTGACACAAAATATGGCTACCGAATGGGCAAAACATAATATTCAAATCAACGGAATTGGACCTGGGTATTTTGCTACAAGTCAAACAGCTCCTATTAGAGTGGATGGAAACCCTTTTAATGATTTTATTATAGGAAGAACACCCGCAGGCAAATGGGGAGACCCAAATGATTTACAAGGCGCAGCAATCTTTCTAAGTTCTAAGGCTAGTAATTTTGTTAACGGCCAAGTGATTTATGTAGATGGTGGTATTTTAGCTACTATTGGAAAACCCGCTAACGAAGATTAAATACTAAATTTCAGGAAACATAAAAGGGAGTAAAATAAAAATTACTCTTTAAATTAATGAATAACATCAAATTTATAAATACAAGTTGATGTATACATTAAACCTGGCCTTAATAAGGTTGAAGGAAAATTAGGTTGATTAGGGGCATTAGGAAAGTGTTGTGTTTCTAAACAAAAAGCACTTCTATATCCATACGGTTTTCCACTTTTACCAATAGTTCCTCCACCAAGAAAATTACCACTATAAAATTGTATACCTGGCTCATCTGTAAACACTTCCATTACTCTACCACTAATAGGTTCTACAACTCTAGCCGCCAAAGTAAGTTTATTGCTACTTTTAGACAAATCGTTCCTTAAAACAAAATTTTGATCATATCCTTTACCAATAAATAATTGATTATTTTCTATGTTTATCTCTTTTCCAATTGCTTTTAATTTTGTGAAATCAAAAGGAGTTCCCTTAACAGCTCGTAACTCTCCTGTAGGAATTGAAACCTTATTTACTGGAGTATATGAATCTGCATTTATCATAAGTAAATGATTATTGATTGTACCATTACCTTCACCTGCCAAATTAAAAAATGAATGGTGTGTCAAATTTACAATAGTAGCCTTATCAGTTTCAGCAAAATATTTTATTATAAGTTCATTTTTATCGGTTAATAAATAATGCACACGTACTTTTAAATTCCCTGGATATCCTTCCTCCATATCTGGAGAAATTCTTAAAAACTCAATTTCATTATCCGCAATTTGGTTTGCCTTCCACATTACATTATTAAAACCTTTAAAGCCTCCGTGTAAATGATTATTTCCATTATTTACTGTTAAACTATACCGTGTTCCATCTATTGAAAATTTCCCATCTGCAATTCTGTTTCCATAACGCCCAATTATTGAACCAAAATATTTTTCTTTGGCTGTAATAAACTTTTTTAAAGTTTTGAAACCTAAAACAACATCTTCAAATTTCCCATTTTTATCAGGAACCATTAATGATGTCAATCGCTGCCCATAATCTGTAAATGTAACTTCAACACCATTTTTATTAGTTAAAACAAAAAATTTAGTTGTAACTCCGTTTACATCTATCTCAAAATCCTTAGCTTTTAAACTTGTTTTTAAATCTATTTTTTCACTTTTAAAACTGGTAATTGATTCTCTATTTTTTTCTTTAACTCTACAGCCAAATACTAAGATAAGTAGTAGTATTAAATACCATTTAGGGATAAAAACTTGTGATTTAACACTCATATTTTTAAATTTTAAAAACATCTATTAGTTGATAATATTACTTCTATTTTTATTAATAAATTAAGGGCGCTTTTGTTTAAAATAAACAAAAACACCCTTAAACAATATAAAAAAAAACAAACTATTAATTTTTAAGCTCTATATCTAAATTAGGTTTATAATCTGCATAAAATTGCCCTAATTCGGTAAGAGTTCCATCTAAATTAAAGAGCGCAGAATAAGTTCCTGCTGCCGAATTTTTACCAAAAGAAAACCAAGTATACCTATGTACATAATCAAGATCTTCTAATTGTGGCAAAACTTCTTTCATAAAATTTAATACTTTTTCTGAATTAAATTTATTATCCTCTGGTGATGATGCTGTCCAATCAGCAGGAGCAAACTCCGTAATCCAAATTGGCTTTCCATATAAACTATAAGTTTCTTCTAACCTATTGATAAATGAACTTGCACTAACACCACCATACCAATGCACAGTAACAAAATCTACTCTCAAATTATTTGTATTAGCCTTTTGCATAAATTCTTGCATCCAATCTCCTGTTGAATTTACACACGCTGGACTTCCTAACGGCAGTCCAACTTCTTCAAGTATTGGCCAAAGTTCAATAGCTTTATCTACAGACATATTTGCTTGTTCTGCACCATCTGGCTCATTAAAACCAAGCAAGTAATTTATTTTACCTGCTTCTTTTAGGGCTTTCATACTTGATAAAAACGCTTCGTTTACGTTCCATTGTCCCCATTTCATTGGTACAAATTCGATATTATTAGGAATTAAATCTTCATAATAACCATCGCCCCAAGTATAAAACCAATGCGCTTTTAAAACTGAAACTCTTTCTGGCCAAAGTCCAGATGCAGTTGTTATAGCAAATCCTTTCTTTCCAACAGTTAAAGAATCTACTGTTGGAGATGTAATTTCAGGATTTTCTATTTCACCAAAATTAAACACATCATTATTCTTATTCTCGCAAGAGCAGAATATTAAGGTAAAACCAATAAATATTTTAATTAAGACTTTCATTTTATAACGTATTTATCGCTTTTACCAACCTGTATTTTGAACTAAATTTGAATTCTTATTTATTTCAGATTTAGGAATAGGATATAAATTCATACGATCTTCAAAAGCTCTAACTTCTATTAAACTTTTTTGATAATTAAAAGTATTACTTACAGCATCACGAGTAATTTTAACCCCATAAATGTCTGTAGTTTCATTTCCAATTTTCCATCTTCTAACATCCCAAAAACGGTGATCTTCAAAAGCTAATTCTACCATGCGTTCGTTCTGTAATTTCTCACGGAATTCACTTTGGCTTAAACCACTTGGAAAGTTTGGCATATTAACTCTAGCTCTTAATTTATTTACAGCATCTAAAGCTGTCATTCCATAAGTTGAAGCATTTTCAGGTCCATAGGCCTCATTCATGGCTTCAGCATAATTCAATAATACTTCACCAAGTCTAAATAACACCCAAGTATGTTCTCTACTTGTTGTATTTGTAGGTGTTAAATTTATATCTTCAATTACATATTTTTTAAGATAATACCCTGTTTTAGTTGCGTTTACAATTGGAGCGCCATTTAAACCTCCAACAAAACTTTCTATAGTTTTACCTTTCCAGGCAGCACCGTTAACAAGAACAGTTTGTGCTAACCTTGGATCTCTACCAGCATAAGGATTTGTTGGATCGTAACCTGAGGCTGGATCCATAATTGAAAGTCCTGTAGCTTGCATTTCATATGCATCAACTAAATTTTGTGTAGGACAAGTTCCGGTGTTTCCTCCTTCAAAACCTATTGGGAAATTTCTTTGTTCAAATCCATTTGTAGTACCTTGACGACGTTCAAAAATTAATTCGGAACTTAGATAATTGTTTACAATATCAGCATAATTACCTTCTAAAGTATACGCATCTAAATCTAATACAGATTTAGCAGCTTCAGCCGCATCAACCCATAAAGTTGTATTATTAGCTGTGTTATGTAAAGGACTTGCAGCGTAAAGTAACATACGTGTTTTTAACGCTAATGCAGCTCCTTTTGTAGCTCTACCTGTTTCCCCAACTGAAGAAAAACCTTCGTAATTTACAGGTAATTCTTCTGCAATTGCATCACATTCACTAACAATAAAATCTACAACCTCGTTAAAACTATTTTGAGTTGCATTTATAGCTTCTTCTGAAGTTAACACATCGGTAATAAGTGGTATATTTTTATATCTTTTTACTAATTCAAAATAAAAATAAGCTCTTAAAAAACGTGCTTCATATGCATAGTTTTTAAACTGCTCAATAGTTTCTGCATAACTTTCATTGTATTGATCTTCTAAAAACTCAACGCCTTCAGTTTCAATAATAAACATATTGGCAGCTCTAATTCCAGAATACATATTTCCCCACACATTATCTATAGGTCTTAAATCGCTATATCTACCCTCATTAAATCTTTGAATATCCGATAAATCTAATACATGTTCAGCTTCATCTGTAGCTGAAGAACGCATTGCTCCATCTACACTATTAAAGTCTGTTGGCAAATAACTATATATGTTTGTTAAAAAACTTTTAGAACGGCTAAAGTCTGTAAACACATCATCTTTACGATTAAATGAGGTTTCATCATACTCTAAATAGTCGCAACTAACTATTGCCAAAAACAATAATGCAAATAGTCGATAATTTATATATTTTAGTATCTTCATAAGTCCTTTTTTTAAAATTCTAATTTAATTCCAACGTGGTACGATGCTAGTGATGGATAACTAACCCCTAAAGATTCAGGGTCAACATCTCCAGTATTATCAATGCTAAACACATTCATTCCACGTCCATATAATTTGGCTTTTGATATATTTAATTTACTAATTAATTGTTCTGGAAGTTTATAATACACTTCAAAACGTCTTAATTTTAAGTAGTCTCCACTAATTAACCAGATATCGTTTTTTCTATAATTATTTTCGCTTTCTAATAAAGATAACCTTGGTAATGTAGCTGTTGCTGCAGTTTCTGGAGTCCAACTATTTGCAGAAAAATTAGTAATATTAGTATTACCACGTAAAGGGATATGTACACTTTTAGTGTTTAAATAAACTGTTTGATTTGCAATTCCTTGAAATTGTAGATCAATACCAAATCTTTTATATTCTCCCCCTAAATTAATACCGTAATAAATTTCTGGATAAACATTAGCATATCCTATAGGAACTATATCTAAATCATCTATAACACCATCGGCATTTTGATCTTTGTATTTAATATCTCCTGGACGTACATTTGAAAATAGTTGTTGAGGACTTGCATCTATATCTGCTTGATTTTCGAAAAAACCTAATGTTTCTAATCCAAATTGTTGCCCTATAGGATTTCCTGTCTCTTTTAGATAATCGTATGGTTGAAATTCTTCATTTTTATTTACAATTTCATTTTTTGCAAATGTAAAATTACCACCTACATAATAATTAAATGCACCCGCATTACTTTTCCATAAAAGTGAAGTTTCAATTCCTTTATTTTTAACTTCCCCTTCATTTGCTATTTCAGTGTTTACACCAATTAACGAAGGAATTGTTCCAGATGTAGCTACTAAAATGTTTTCACGTAAATCATAAAAAGCATCAAGAGTTATAGAAAGACTCCCAAACAACTCCATATCAACACCTAAATTACTCTTAATAGAATTTTCGTAGGTAAGATTATCAGTTGCTAAACGCCATTCGCTAATACCTCCAAGATTACTATTGTTATTATTAAAATAATAACCTCCTCCACTACCAAAAGCTTGTTCGTAAAGGTTTGGATCCATAATATTGTTACCACTCATTCCCCAAGATGCGCGTACTTTTAAATAATCTACGGACTTATTATCTTTTAAGAAATCTTCACGGTTTAATACCCAACCTGCAGAAATTGCTGGAAACAATCCAAAACGATCTCCATCAGGTAAAACACTGCTTCCACTGTAAGATAGCACAGCATCTACAAAATATTTATTTTTATAACCATAACTTGCTGATGCTATAACATTTTGACGAAGATATGTGTTGTATTGACCATTTTTAACACGTTTTTCTTGTTGATACATTAACGATGTATTTAAGTTACTGTTTTCCCAAGAAGTGTCGTAATTTAATTTACCGTATAGAGAAGCTTGACGAAGTTGATTTTTAAACCCTTTTGAATAATTTAAATCGGTTTCACTACCAAAAATAGTTGCTATTGTATCGTTTATAGCACCTGTTAAAGGATTACGAGTAAATGATAAACTCTCATATAAAAAATCTCTACTTTTACTCTCCGAATAATTAACTTCATTATCATAAGCCAAAGCAGCTTCAGCCGATAAACCTTTTAACCACCCACTTAAATCTTGAGTAATTTTACCATCAATCATTATTTGCCTACCATTAGGTTGCAGTACACCTGTTGAAGAAACTAAAGCAACAGGATTGTTATCATAATACGCTGTTCCTCCCCATTCTCCATTTGGTGTTCTAACTGGAAATGCCGAAGAAGGCACACTATAAATTGCATTCATAATAGTACTAACACCTGCTCCAGGCTCTGTTCTACCATCTATATGTCCAGCTACATTAACAATAAACTTTGTAGTATTTGTTAAATCAATATCCAAATTTGTTCTAAAATTAAAACGGTCATATTTTAACTGACTATCATAACGATCATCAAAGGTTGTATTATCAAATAAACCTCTTTCATTTTGGTAATTTAAAGATGTGAAATATTTTAATTTTTCTCCACCTCCAGAAAAACTAGCACTTACATTAGTTGTACTTCCAAAATCTCTTAAAGTTTCATCGAACCAGTTTACATTTGGAAGCAAGGTTAAATTTTCACCAGTTTGAAACCCATATAAATCCAAATCGGAATATACAGCCTCATTACCATCTAAAATACTTGCTTGATTTACTGCTCTTGCATAATTATAAGAATCTAAAAAATCAGGTTCACGAGCTGCAAAGTTGATCCCTTTATCGTAAGAAACATTTATTTTAAAAGAATTATATGCTCCTCTTTTTGTTGTAACCAAAATTACCCCATTAGCTCCTCTTTGTCCGTATCTTGCTAGGTCTGCTCCATCTTTTAAAACAGAAACACTTTCAATATCCGACAAAGCTAATGAAGCCATATCTCTTTCAAAACCATCTACTAATACAAGAATAGCATTATCATTAAGGGTTCCTAAACCTCTTAAATACATACTAGGACTTCGTTCCCAAGGTGTTCCTGCATTTTGAAGCACCATCAATCCAGAAAGTTCTCCATAAAGACTTTCTAAAGGATTATTTAATGAACTTTTTTCTAACCTATCGGAATATACAATATCTATAGATGAAGTAATTTCGTCTACTGGTTTTGAAATTCCGTATCCAAGATTTAAGTTTTTATCTGTTTTCCCTAACTGAATAGTAATTGTTTTAGATTTAATATTAATTACCTTTTGCATATCGCTAAAAGTTAATTTAATTAAACCTTGAGATTCCATATTTAAAATTCCTGTTCCAAAATCGTCTGTTACAACAGATACATCTGAATTTGTAAGTGATTCTATATTAACGCCTGAAAAAGGTTTTCCATCATCGTTAATAACAGTAATTTTTATAGCATCCGATTGTGCTAAAATTAGTTGAGACGATAACAATAATGCTAGCATGCAGCTAATTTTCACAATCTTTTTATTTGTTTTCTGCAATAAATTTTGGAAATAAATAAAGGTGAAACTACTTAAATAGTTATCCTTCCAAGTTCCATAACTTAGTTTTCCTATTTTATATTTTTTCATTTGATAGTGATTAGTTTATTCAAATTGTATATTACCATCCTGGATTTTGTACCAATCCATAACCTTTATTAATCTCATCTGGTGGAAAAGCACTTAAATACCATTTTGGTGAAAAGTTGTTTTTCCAATAGCGCTCTGGCAACTCAAATGTTTCATATGTATAAGAACCATCACTTGCCTTATTGGTGTTAACACCATATAAAGTTTTAGTAAAACTATCTTCATCTTTCCAACGAATAAGATCGTACCAACGCACTTCTTCGTAACCTAATTCCAAAGCTCTTTCGTTTAAAACAGCTTTTCTAAATTGTTCTTGAGATAAACCTGTAGTAAGGTTATTTAACCCAACTCTATTACGTACTTTATTTATTGCTGCATATGCCTCAACAGTAGGTCCTGAATTTGCTTCGTTTAAGGCTTCGGCATAACTTAAATAAATTTCACTTAAACGTAAATAAGGCCATTGCACAACTGAATTTAAAGACGTTGCATTGTTTCTTTCTAATAAAAATTTTCTTAAACCAAAACCAGTTTTAAAACCTGAAGCGTTTAAATTTTTACGTTCTCTACCACCAACCCATAATTCTGCCTCACGTCCTTGATAAGAGTCTCCGTTTACCAAAACTGTTTCGTATAATCTAGGATCACGATTTTCCCACGGATTGTTAGGATCCCAACCTGAATCTGAAGCATCAATTGCAGTTCCATCTGCCATAGGGAACATATCTACATAATTTTTAGTTGGTAATCCAGAACCATAGCCTCCAGAACTTTGATAGAAATAATAATTTCCAGACCAATACCCTCCAGATTTATAGCGAACTCTTGTACTAATTAATATTTCATGATTATTACGTTGATAATAAGCATCTTGAAAATCTTGTCTTGGATCTCCTGTGTTTATTAGGTTATAACCGCCTTGATTTTCAACAGCATCTAAAAGTTCTTTTGCTGCTTGTGCAGCTTCTGTCCACAAATTAGCATCGTAACCTCCAAACCAGGTTAATTTACTGTCTGAAGCTTCACCAGCAAGATAAGGTACCGCATTGTTAAATAACGGACTTGCGCCAAACAATAAAAGTCTTGCTTTAAGTCCCATAGCTGAAGCTTTTGTAAATCTTCCATCCCAGTTAGATGCATCTTCAATTGTCCAAGGAAGTGCAGGAATTGCCTCATCTAAAAGTGCCACTATATTATCCATAGTTTCTTTTGCTGTTAACCTAGGTAAATCTGTATTCTCTGTAGGAGTATATGCGTGATCTACCCAAGGTAAACCTCCAAAATTTCTATACATATCTACATAATGAATAGCAATAATCATTTTTGCTTCAGCTTTTAGTTGATTAATATAATCTTGTGAAGCATCTGGGATTTTATCTGCGTTTTCAACAAAATTCCAACCAATTCTAATACCTTCCCAACTTTCTTCTTTTGTATAATTATATTTTGAGTTATTAGCTGAATTTTCTGTAGCGGCTGTATACTGACCATTATAGTATAATTTATTAGGACCACCCCAACCGAGGTAACTATGGCCAAGATCTGATAAGGACTCTAAAAGATCCATCCCTAATTTATTTCCTTTTGCAGACCAATTTACATTTAACCCATAAGGTAATGTAGCATATCCACCCCATAAATAACGCTCAGACAACTCTAATGAATTAAAAATGGTATCTTTTGTAACATCTACACTAGGTTCTTTTTCTAGAAATTCATTTCCAAACTGAACTTTTTCACAGCTGTTTAAAATGAGTCCTAGTATAGCAACGATGTATATTATATTTTTTAGTTTCATACTATTATTTTTAATAATTTTTATAAACTTTATATCCTATAAGAAACTTAATTTTACTCCTAAATTAAATACTTTAGTTAATGGATATTGTGAATCATTTGCTGTTTTAGATTCTGGATCTGCAATATCTAATTTATCTATAGTAACAAGATTGGTTCCGTTAATAAAGGTTCTTAAATTATTAATCCCCATATTTTTTAAGAAAGCTGATTTAAAATTATATCCAAGTTCAAGATTTTTTAAACGTACATAAGAAGCATCTCGTAACCAAAAATCTGAATTTTTAGTATTGTTAGAACTTCCTGTTAATGTCATTCTAGGGTAAGTTGCTGTATCTGCAGTTTCTGGAGTCCAACGTTCATCGGCCATATACTGCAATAAAGAACGGTCTAAAGTAGCTCCAAAAGCAGTTCTATAGGTATCACCTAAAAACCTTGAAGTTTTAGCGGCACCAACCCAAGACATAGAAAAATCTAAGTTTTTAAAATTAAATCCTGCATTTATACCAAAACTATATTGTGGATATACAGAATAACCGATTGCCTTTTGGTCATTTTGATCAATAACACCATCTGCATTTAAATCTTTATACACCATATCTCCCGGTTTTAAATCGTATTGATGATTTGGTAATTCATCATTTCCTGGATCGGTATCATTATAAAATTTATCAAAAACATACCCAAATGGCTGTCCTACAGGTTTTCCTGTTCTGTATAAATAATCTTCAGATTGCGGTATTTCATCCATAAAAATAATTTCATTTTTAGCATGAGATACGTTTGAATTAACCCAATACCTAAAATTATCGGTTAATTGATGATTCCATTTAAGTTCTACTTCAAAACCTTTATTTTCTACTTCTCCAATATTTACAGCTGGAAGATCGTAAGCTACATATCCAGGAACTGTTCCTCTATATGTTAAAATATCTGTACGATTCTCAATAAAATAATCAAAGGTTAAGCCTAATTTAGATTCAAAAAGTTTTAATTCAATACCATAATTTTGCTTTTCTGCAGTTTCCCAAGTTACATCTGAATTTCCAATTTGTCCTTCACTAGCAGCTTGTTGATTGGATGGGTTGTTATAGCCAAAACTATAATTTCCGTTTGCTGAATTATAACTATCTGGTAGATATAAAAAACGGTTACTTCCAATTCTATCATTCCCTACCAATCCGTAAGAAAAACGTAATTTTAAAAAGTCAAGTGTAGATTGTTCTTGCATAAACTCCTCATTGGTAAGCACCCAACCAGTTGAAAAAGCTGGGAAAAACCCAAATCGCTTATCCTTAGCAAAGTTCTCTGATCCGTTATAACCTATACTTACATCTGCTAAATATTTATTATCAAAATCATACGTAACACGCCCTACTAAACCAACTAATCCACTAGGTAATTCTGTATATTGTGAAGGATAATAAGTTTTTTGTTGATTGTAAAGTAACAACCCACCAACATTATGGCCTCCAAATTTATTACTATAACTAAAACCTCCTTCTAAATACCAGTTTCTTCCTGTTCCGTAAGATTCTCCGTAAGTTAAATTACCATCAGAACCACTTCTTCTATATACAATTTCATCACTAGTTTGATCGGCAGAAGGATCTATATCTCTTAAAAACACAGGTTCATAGCTAGCTGATGATGAATTTCTAGTTTTTGTATGTGTATAGTTCGTATTATAAGCAAACTTTGTTCTAAATTTTAATCCTTTTATAAAACCAATTTCTTGTTCTAAGTCAATATCTAGATTTAGTTTATTATTTAAAATATTTGAATACCCTTGACCATAAAAAGGAGCTAAACCATCTTTTTTAGTTCCCGGAATATAGAGTTGACTTGATAATACATATTTTCCATCAACAATACCTGGTCCTGAATATGGAACAGACCAATAAATATCTCTAAAAAGTTCGTTAAAACTATTTTTCGTATTTGGTCTATTTGTAACACCTGCTTGACCTCCAATAGTAACGCCTAACTTAGTTGTTTCTGTAATTTTAATATCTATATTAGAACGGTAATTATACCTTTGAAAAGAAAAGTTATAATCGTATTGAGAGTCATATGTTTTAAATAAACCATCTTGATTTAAGATCCCTAAAGACACAAAATATTTTACTTTATCTGTACCTCCAGAAATATTTAAATTTCCTTTAGATTGACTTGCTGTAGGTTTTAAAAGGTAATCCATCCAATCTGTATTTGGATACATTAACGGATTTGAATTTGTTCTAAATGCCTCAATAGCTTCTGGTGAAAACTTAAGCTGACTCGGGTCTAGATTTGGATCATCATTTAACTGAGCTTCATTATAACGTTGTGCATACGTATAACTATCTGCAAAATCTAACAATCTAGTTGGCTGTTGTATCCCTCTAGAAAAACTTGCCGATATTTTAGCTTTACCTTCCGAACCTCTTTTAGTAGTTACTATTATAACCCCATTAGCTCCACGTACACCATAAACTGCAGTTGCAGATGCATCTTTAAGAATTGTAATACTTCCTATTTCTTCTGGATCTAGAGACATAAATGAACGCTCTACTCCATCAACAATCATTAATGGTTGTGATTCTCCTTCAGTTAATGTAGCAACTCCACGTAAATAAATACTTGGATCATCTGCTCCTGGTTGTCCAGAATATTGAACTGTTGCTAAACCAGTTACTTTTCCCGCTAAGGAATTTGCAACATTTGCAGCTGGTGATTTAGCTAATTCTTCTGAATCTATTGAACTAATTGCTCCAGTAACCGTTACTTTCTTTTGTCTACCATAAGCTACTACTGTAACCTCTTCCAAACCCATTAAACTAGATTCTAGAACAATATTGATTACTTTTTGATTTCCTACTTTTATTTCTTTAGTATCAAAACCCATATAACTAAAGACTAAAATACTGTTTGGTGAAAGGTTTATTTGATAATTACCTTCAAAATCTGATGCTGCTCCATTTAGAGTTCCTTTTTCAAGTATAGTAACACCCGGTAACGGCAAACCTTCACTATCTGTTATTACACCTGTAACTTGGGTGTTTTGAGACCATAAAATCTGATTAACTCCCATTAAAACCATTAAGGTTAGGAATAAATAAATTTGTTTTTGTTTTATTCGCATAGGTTTAAAATTTCATAAAATTTGTTGTTTGTTTAGTGTGATGTTCTTTTTTAAGAAAACGTTAATAGCCCTCTTATAAATATTCTAGCAAATTATTGCCAAAACATTAAGTTTAATTGTTTGAGTAATAAAAGCGAAGTAATTAATTGTGTCATAATTTGTAGTTTTTAAAAAAAATTATTTAATTATTGTTTAGTTAATGTTATGATTGTTTTATGTTATTAATCACAACAACCAAAAATACACATAACAATTACAAGAGACTTGGTTATATAATTCAATTGATTGGTTAAATAGTTCACTCCTTAAAAAACAAGATTTTAACAGATGTTTAACCATTTTAACAAGCATCTGTTACAAAAACACATTTATTTAATTGTAAAATATTTAAAAAAATAGAAAATACTTAGAGAATTCAGTAGCAAACAAGAAGGATAAAAACATTTTGTTATAGAAAGAGGCAGCTTAAAATTGTGGCAAAAAAATAATATTTTACTTAATCTTCAAGAATTCGGA
Source organism: Lutibacter sp. A80 (assembly GCF_022429645.1). GTDB lineage: Bacteria > Bacteroidota > Bacteroidia > Flavobacteriales > Flavobacteriaceae > Lutibacter. The sequence continues at coordinate 3,496,515 of NZ_CP092480.1, read as the reverse complement.
AATAGATTAAAAAACGTTGTTGATTACAGTAAAAGCTAAACTTATATCAATATTTTACATATTGCTTGTTATTTAAATAAGTTTAAAGCAAAAAAAAAAATCGTCTAAAATAAATTTTAGACGATTTTTATATTTAATTAAATATGTATTTTTAATAGAATTTACTTCTATAATCTTCTATATCGGCAGTTTCTTCTAACACATTAAATATTTGATTTCCTCTAGCTTGTAATTGTGATACAATCTTTTTTCGGAAAGTGTCATAATTTTCTAAATCTACTGGAGCATCACGTTTAGTAACTTTAAAAACAAAAACTCCTTTTTCGCCTTCAACAAAATCAGAAACTTCATCTAATTTAATTGTAGACATTGCTCCTACAACTGCAGGCTCATTTCCAACACCTGAAATTAAAGGACTAGATAAGTTTACAGCTGATACACTTCTAACAGTCACTCCGCTATTTTTTGCAATTTCGTCAAGAGTAGTACCTGTCATTTTCTTTTTAATCAAGGTTGCTTTTTTCTTATCAATTAATTCTGGACGAATATTAGCTAATACGTCTGAACTTATAGCAACACCATCTTCTTCAACTTTTCCACTTAATATTGCAACAGCATACCCTCTATTACCAGAAACATCAATATCAAATCTTTTTGAATCACCTATTTCTCTTTCAGCATCAAATGCCCAAGTTACCATTTGTCTTTGTGCACCTAAACCAGGTATTGTTTCAGCTAAAGCTTTTAAATTAAGACCAGTTTGCACATTGTAATTCATTTCAGTAGCTAATTGTTCAATATCTTTCCCTTCAGTTAAACTTGCATTTAAAGTTTCAGCTTGTTCAAAAATAATATTTTCAGTTTCTTCAGAAGCTTCAACTAAACGAGCAAAAGTTACTAATCTTACAGCTTTTTCTGGTGAAGTTTGTTCATCTATTCTAATAACATGGAATCCGAAAGCAGTTTCAATTACATCAATACTTCCTGCTTTATTTTTATAAATAAAATCTGCAAAGTCTTTATCAAAAGAAGGTGAAAAAGCTTGATCTTTTCTTACCCAACCAATATCACCACCATTACCTTTAGTACCATCAGTATTAATTTCGTCAGCAATTTCAATAAATTTAGATTTATTATTTCTCACTAAGGCATAAACACTATCTGCTGTTTTTTTAGCTTGTTCTCTAGTTACTAAAGAAGTAGATCTAGTTGTTCCTGCAAAAGGTATAATTATATGACTAGATTTTACAGAATCTGGAATTTGAATAGTTTCTACTAGCTTAGAAATTTTGTAGTATCCATTTTGTTTATATGGACCAACAACTGTACCAACTTCAGCATTAAAAACTTCATCTGAAATTTCAGCAAAGATTTGGTTTTTATATTTATAACCATTATCAATTGCTAAATCCGATCTATTATCGTTTAAAAACTCGTCGTATTTAGTAGTATTTTTTAAACCTGGAATTTTTACAGTAGCTTTAGCTGCATTACTATACTCTTCTCTATCTTCAATATAGCTTTCAACAAGTTTTTTAGCTTCTGCTTCATCTTCTTCTGAAGGTACAATATCAAACTTTACATATTTTAAAGTTCTAGTAGCTTCAGGTTTAAATCTATTTTTGTTATCATTTAAATAACTTTGAATTTCATCTTTTGAAACATACCCTAAACTATCTGGAATTGAGCTATAAGGAACATATACAAATTGAGCATCCATTTTTGTGTTATTAAACAAATAATCTCTCTCTCCTTCTTGTAAAGAAGCTCCTAAACCTGCTTGTACTAAAGATGTATAAGCTTGACGTTGTAGGTTTTGTTTAATATTTTTTTCTGTAGCTAACCAATTCATCCAAGCTTGGCTGTTACCAGACTCAGCATCATCTTTCATATTAGCTATATATTCTTTTAATTTTTCTTCATCAAAAAGATTTGCTTCATTTTTAAAAAGCGGAGAGTTTTGAATTTCTTGTAAAGAAATCATTGCATCCCAAATATCTTTTTCACCAATTACAATTCCAGCTTTCTCAAGTTGGTCTTCAAATATTTTTTCACTAACCATTCCACTCCATACAGCATTTACTGCTTGCATTTGAGTAGCTCTACCACCACTTTGCGTTCTATATGCTTCAACTTGACTCGCAAACTCCTCTCTATCAATATCTTCACCATTAACTTCTCCTATAGAGTTAACCTTACTTGAACTGAAAAATTGTTGTATTGAGCTTGGATCAAGTACAAATGCAAAAAGTGCTAATCCTACTATAAGGATTAAGAACATTGAACGATCTCTAATTTTTGATAAAATTGCCATTATATTATTTGTTTTATTACAGTTTGCGAAAATACAATTAAGTATTTAATTATGAAAGTGAATTTAGTATAATTAAGTATGAAAAAAGGCTATAAGTAAGTATTTTATATTTTTAATCTGCTTTATCTAAAACTTTTAAATAAACTTCCATTATTTTGGAAGAGCCTACTTTCAACATTTTAAAATATAAATTGTCTATTTCAATTATTTCTCCTTCTTTTGGAATATCTTCATTAAAATTTACTATGTAACCACCAAGTGTTTCGTATGCCTCATCTTCTTTAATATTTAAGTTATAGGTTTCGTTTAAATAATCGACTTCTAAACGTGCTGAAAATTCAAATTCTCTGTCGTTTATTTTATTTTCTAATAATTCTAATGTATCATGTTCATCAATAATTTCACCAAATAACTCCTCCACTATATCTTCAACAGTTATTACCCCAGATGTTCCTCCAAATTCATCTAAAACTACCGATAAGCTACGTTTTTTTTTGGTTAAAATATTCAAGACATTATTAATCATCATACTTTCTGGCACAAATTCAACTGGCAATAACATCGATTTTATGTTTTTAGGCTGTTTAAACAATTCAAAAGCGTGTACATAACCTAAAACATCGTCTAAAGAGCCCTTATAAATAAGAATTTTAGAATAACCAGTTTTAACAAATAACTCTTTAAGATTTGCAATACTGTCATTAATATCAACAGCCACAACTTCTGTTCTTGGAATCATAATTTCACGAGCCTTAACAGTATCGAACTCTAAGGCGTTTTGAAATATTTGTATTTCAGAATCTACCTCTTCAAAATCTTTGGAATTTTCTAATTGTTTAGATATATAATTTCCTAATTCAATTTTTGTAAACACTGGTTGTTTTACATCTGTTATTGAGTTAAAAAAAAGTCTTAAAAAAAAGTCTGAAATTAATGTTATAAAACTTGATATAAAATGAAAAATTATATAAAAAAAGTAAGCTAATGGTGCAAAAAACCATAGCGTTTCATTAGCATAAATTCTAAACAATGCTTTTGGTAAAAACTCTGCTGTGATTAAAATTATTAATGTTGAAATTATTGTTTTAATTAACAGAATAGTAAATTCGTTGAAGGTGCTTTCGGGTATAAAACCGGTAATAAATTCGCCCATAAAAAAACTATATACAACTAAGGCAATATTATTACCTACCAACATTGTTGTAATAAATTTAGACGATTTTGATGTAATTCTTGTTAAAATTTTTGATGTAAAACCTTCTTTTCTTTTTTCGAGTTCTACTTGAAATTTATTAGCAGAAACATAGGCAATTTCCATGCCTGAAAAAAAAGCAGAAAGTAATATTGAAATTAAAATTATAACAATTTGAAATTCCATTTATTGTTTTTTTCTATTTTCAATTCTAGACCTAAATCTTTTTCTAAAAAAGTACATAAAAACAGCAATAATTGAAAAAAGTAATAGTAAATATGCCTTTTCTCTATCTGTATTCCAATTTAAAACGGTTTCTACTCCAAATACTACTGCAATAACCAAGTAACCGTATTCAAATATTTTCCAAAGTTTACTCATTTTTTTAGTCTTTAATTTGTATAACTCCACTTTGATTTTTAACCCACCACAATTTAAGATCTTCAGAAGCTTCAAACCCTGTTCCATATATTGTATCTGTTGCAGTATAAAACACAAATCTTTTTTCAGTAAAAAAATAATGTGTTTTTTGATCCCAAAAAACCTCTGTTGTTTCTAATTTATTATTTTTAGCATAGTTAATAATTACTACATCTCCTTTTATTTCAGAAACAGCGGTTTTGCTATATGTTTTAGCATAATTACCTTGTATTGTAGTAGAGTCTCCATTTTTTTCAATTGTAGTTATAAAAATACCTTTTGGAAATTCTGAATATGGATGCGCTTCCCTATTAGCAAAATCTAACATTAAAGGAGCTTTCATTTTAATATCTACACTACCAGAGTCGGTATGCTTTAAATTTATATTTTCAGCTTCGCCAATTGGCAGGTTTTTATCTGCTAAAAAATCTCTTACTTCTTTAGCACTATTAGTACATGAAAAAAACATTGCTACTGAAAATACAATAGCAATGTTTTTAATTTTATATACAATTGATCTTGTCATAGAACAAATATACCAATTATTTATATTCTAATTATGGTACTCTAACTGTTTCGTTAATCCAACATCCAATTTTATGAGATGAACCTGATTTTACACCCGCAACAAATAAATCTTTTGTTGTAGGAATATTTTTTGAATATGAGTTAATATATTTATTTGCTACCGAACTAATACTTGGATCTACAGATTTTGCTTTCCTAGCTTTATTTAATGCTGCAACATATACCATTCTTTTAGAAACAACATCGTCTCCACAAGAGTTTGCACTTGAAGCGTACATACTAGCTATTAATAAGTAAGCTCTCCCCATTGTTGGTTGAAATTCTAAAGCTTGATATGCATAATTTCTAGCTTCAGATTTTCTACCTTTCTTATTTAAATTTACGGCAATCTTATACAAATAACCTGCTTTTTTATAATCGTCAGTTTCTTGTTCAACAGCTCTTTTAAAGTATTCCATGGCTTTATTAGTTTCACCATTCTTTAATAAAATACCTGCATAAAATACAGAAGCTTGTGGAGAAGGATCTGCGTGCACATAAGCTTCTACTAATTGATCATATAAAGGATCTTCAGTACATTCTTTATTATACATTCTAGATACTGCTCTTTTAAGCCAAAGCGCATCTGTTTTATGTGCTTCAAAATTCTTTCTATTAAAAGGTATTAATCTTTCACAAGTTGAAATTGCAGCCAATTTTTGATCTAAACCTCCTTCTACAATAGTTAAATTTGTAATAATTTGTTGAGAAACTTTTCTTTTTTTAACATCTTTACTACTTAAAGTTGTTGAATCTTTAGCGTTAATTGCTTCAATAGTTTTAGTATAATCTTGTTTTTTTTGCTCCAATGCTTCACCAACTTCATCATACGTATCAAAAACTTTTTGTGTATCAGTATCTTTATACTTAACTAGTATAATATCAAAATATTTATATATATTTTTTGCAGATAAAGCTGTTGGATCTTCTTCAAAAGTTTTCTCTAACCATTCATAAACTTCATCATCTGAAGCACCTTGCTCTCTTTTAAAAGTAGCAATATCATCATAAATATCTGCTTTATCTTTAGGATAATGCTCTAGTCTTTGTGTATAAACTCTCATTACCAACTCTTCAGCAGCTGGTTTATCAGCTTCTGTAGCATTTTCAAGTTTATATTCTGCTATTTTAATACCTAATTTATAAATATTAACAGTTAGCGTAGGACAGTTATCCATACACCACATCCAGTTTTCATATGCCTTATCGTAATTTTTGGCATTGTAATCTCCCTTAAAAAGATTATATTTAATAGTACAATCCTGGCTGTTTTGGGCAAAAATCACCGGCATTGAAGCTATTAAAAATAATAAGGTTAAATAGTGTCTCATTTTTTTCATTTTCTAAATTTTTAATTAAAATATCTCTCGTTTTTTAAACCATTTATCGTTTAAAGAAAAACTTAATCTGAAGTTTATATAGTTTTCTTGAACTAAGCCTTTGTTTATTTCTCCTCTTTTTCCAAACTCAAAACCAACATTTAAGTTTGATAACTGATTACTAACTGGTAAACCAACTCCAAAAGATATGCCAAAGTCATCAATTGCTGTAAAATCATTTCCAACACCTGATGAATTAACCATTAAGCCACTCTTCTCGAATTTTACACCAGCTCTATACGTTACTCTTTCCCAATAGCTTGTTATTGAAGTAAATTTAGGTGTATAAAAACCACCTATTGAAATTTTACTATAATCATCGTAAGCTACTTTTGAATAGTTGCTATATACATTACCACTAAGCTCAATAGCATCTTGAAAACTATAATCTATACCAGCATACCATATATTCTCTTTTCCAAAACCAATTCCCAATGAAGTTTTTAAAGGTGCTTTTAAAACACTCGTACCAGTACTACTTAACAACGTATCTCTTGGAATTTCTCCCGAGGCAACTGATAAGGAATAAATATACTCTTCGTCATCCGAATCCACATCACTTTCTAACTCAAAATTTGCTCCTAAATGTAAATTTATTTTTTCCGATATTTTAGCTTTGTATTGAAAACCTGTATTAATAGCAAAACCATTTATTCTAGAAAAAGTTTCATATTTAGTCGCTAAAGCAACATCTTTTAATTGATTTGTTATATTATTTTCAACTTTTCCAAAAATATAATTTCCTTGTAAACCTACACTAAAGCCTTTAAAAACTTGCAAGCCAAAACCTAAAAACACTTTATTTGTTCCTCCTTCACCGTTATATAATGAAACTTCAGTTAACTCATCACTTGAATCGTAACTATTTGCTACTAAAGAATAACCTACAGAAGTATTTGGCAACAAACCAAAAGACAAACCTGCATGTGTACCTAAAGGAACTCCCATTGCTAAATATGAAAGATATGTTGATGCCCCTCTTTGTTTATCTTGACTATCTTCTGCCCAAATATTTTTATTTTCTATAGCTAAAGTATAAGTAGTAAACTTTAAACTAGATAGAGAAGCTGGATTTGATAAGTTTAAACGAAATTGATCTTGTAAAGAAACCCCAATTCCACCCATACTATTTTGCTCTACAGTATTCGAATTATTTTTATCACCAATTCCAAAAAATGAGTATGCTGACGCATTATTTTTTTGTGCAAAACTAGCAACTGATACAAATAGTGTTATGATTACTATTATTTTTTTGATCATTTATTGTAAATTATAGGTCAAAATTGTGTTTAATCCTTCTAATAAAAAAATAGGATTGGCAAATATGCCATTTTTTAATTTATTTGACAAGAAATTAACATCACCTCCTGTTAAAACTATAGTTAATTCTTTATTTTTTTTTCTATACTTATCTATCACACTATCAATTTCACTTATAACGCCATTTATTACACCAGAATGTATACTTGTTTCTGTTGATTCACCAATTAAGCTTATCAAACCTTCTTTAGCATTTAATAAAGGAAGCTTTTCTGTAAACGTGTTAAGAGATTTATACCGCATTTGAATTCCTGGCGAAATAGCACCTCCAAGATATTTTTTATCTTTAGTTACAAAATCATAGGTTATACAGGTTCCAGCATCTATTATTAAAACATTTTTATTTTTATATTTTAAAACTGCGGCTGCCACCAAAGCTATCCTATCAACACCAAGCGTTTTTGGAGTCCCATAATTATTTATAAATGGTATTTTGGTATCAGAATTAAGCTCAATCACATTAATTTTAGCTTTAATTTGATCTTTTTCATTTTTTTTTAAAATTCCTACAGAAGAAATAATTGCATTTTTACAATTAAATTTTTCAACTAATTTTAACGTAACATTTACAAATTCATTCTTCGTAATTACTTCATTATAAATTAGTTTGTCGCTATTAAAAACAGCAATTTTAATCCTTGTATTCCCAATATCTATTATTAAATTCATTTGTTTTTTAAATCAAGTTTCAAAAATACGACAGATTTTTTAAAAAAAGTTTTGATTAGTAGAAAAAATACTTATATATTTGCACCCGCTAAGGCAATGGTACCTTAGCTCAGTTGGTAGAGCAAAGGACTGAAAATCCTTGTGTCCCTGGTTCGATTCCTGGAGGTACCACCACAAAACCCTGTAAATTAACTGTTTACAGGGTTTTTTCATGTCCCTAAACAAAATAGCAAAAATTAGATCAATCTCAAAAGCTATAAGTGAATTGAATTAAAATTATGATTTTTGTTTAAAAACTAAATTTTAGATAATTATCTAGATCTTCTAAAACACATTCTTCCTTAATTTTTAATCAACCACTTTAAATCTTATAAAGAACATCAAAAACAAAAAAATAATACACCTTTATTTTGAAGAGCGAAATACACCTCCAGTAAAATAGATACGAACAATTTTAATAGCGAATAAATTTTATAAAGAAACAACTATCCTTTTTTTGTGCGGAAACAAAGTTTATCTCCAGGTGAAGCGATATAATCAGTTACATAAAACAACCAAAAAGCTATTCAAAGAAATTAATAACTTAGAAAATACAAACTTTTAAGTATTCACCACAATCGTAAATACAATTATACTTATTTATAGATCAATCCTAAGCTATATTATAACTAAAAACACAAACACACTTACAAATCATTTAAAGCAACAATTAAAGCTTTTAAAACTCAATTTAGAGGTATTAAAAATGTAGAATTCTCTCTTTTTAGATTAACCACGATTTTTACCTAAACACAACAATTAGGAATGATCCGATATTAATCTAGATTGATTCCTAAAAAACAGAAAATATAAGACATAAAAAAAGCATCTCAATTGAGATGCTTTTTTCGGTCTGGACAGGACTTTTTAAAAATTTATAAGTTACTTATTTACTGATATTTATGATTTATAAAATATTATTTGTACCGTTTTTTGTACTGTATTAATTTATTTTTTCAGTATTTTTAGAGTAATTGTAGTTTCTAAATAAACCTTTACTAAATAAGTTGCAGAAGGATAATTTTCGAGACTTAGTTCCACTTTCCCAAAAGCAACAGGATAGACCTCTTTGGAAATTAATTGTGAGTTCATGTTATATAATTCAACTTTAACTTCTTTTCGAGTAACCGGCACAGCAACCTCAAATTTCCCTGTTGTTGGATTTGGGTATGCTACTACTCCTTCAAAAAGACCAATCGTTTTTGAAAATGTTCCTTCACAAGTTTTAGCTGTTTTAACTTCAATTAAATCCCCAGGAAGCACATCTACATAAAACAACGAAGTATATGTTTTAAATTGTTCATTTCCATTTTTAAAAATAGTATACGGAGATGATCCTTTCTCAATTTCAATGGTAGCTTTATTTGATGATACACTTGTCTTACCAGAAATAGTTGTTCCTTCGCTAATTTCAACAGTATATTTATATTTAGATGTTTTCCCTATTACTACAACACTAATATCATAATTACCTGGTGCTAAATCGTTGATTGTTAAATTATTTGTAAAATCATAATCTATTCCATTAATTGTAGCAACATAATCATATGAAGCCTCGGCAGAGACTATAATTTTACCATTATTTTTATTTGGACATGTTTCACTAGTTAATTCAATTTTGAAATTATCATAGGACAATAATAAACAACCATAAGCGTCTACTCCTTCTCCTATTGGTGTATCTGGGCAAATATCAACATCGTTCATTATACCGTCTTTATCATCGTCTAACTGACTTTCTGAACAACCTTTCTCATCTACTTCTTCTCCTATTGGTGTATCTAGACACATATCAACATCGTTCATTATACCATCTTCATCATCGTCTAACTGACTTTCTGAACAACCTTTCTCATCTACTTCTTCTCCTATTGGTGTACCTGGACAAATATCAATATCATTCATTATACCATCGCCATCATCATCTATTTGACTTTGAGAACACCCAGTTTCATCTACTTCTTCTCCCATTGGTGTATCTGGGCAAATATCAACATCATTCATTATACCGTCTCCATCATCATCTAGCTGACTTTCTGAACAACCTGTTTCATTTACTTCTTCACCTATTGGTGTATTTGGACAAATATCAACATCATTCATTATACCGTCTCCATCATCATCTAGCTGACTTTCTGAACAACCTCTCTCATCTACTTCTTCTCCTATTGGTGTATCTGGACACATATCAATATCATTCATTATCCCATCTCCGTCATCATCAATCTGACTTTCTGAACATCCTGTCTCATTTACACTTTCTCCTGTTGGTGTATTTGGACACAAATCAATATCGTTCATTATACCGTCATTATCTGAATCAAATATTTTAATTTCAATCACATCCCCTGAAGGGTATTTTCCAGTATCATCATTAAAATCAAACTTTTTTGTATAAAAATTTGTTGCAGGATTATATTCAAAAAGCACCCCTGAATCATTAGCGCCCCCAGCTAAAGTCATACCATACAATCTACCACTTGACGACCTCATTAGACTCTCTTCCATTAACCTCCCCATACTTCTATTAAAATCCATCTTTTTATTATAACTCCCTGAAATAGAATTATATTCAAAAAGAACTCCCATATTATTCGCTCCTCCTTCATAAGTCAACCCATATAATAATCCATTATTAGCCTTAACAAGAGTACCATAGGATCTACTTCCTTTTTCAGTACCGTTAAAATCTATTTTTTTTTCACAACTATTTAAGACAATATCATATTCAAATATTATACCTAAATTATATTCACCCCCAAAATACGTCATCCCATAAAGCTTATTGTTTAAACCTTCAATGAGATTTCCCCTCGGAAGACCTCCAATACTAACTCTATCAAAATCGACTTTTTTCACATAAGAATTAGTCTTAATATTATATTCAAAGATTACTCCCCAACCACTTAAACCCCCTCTTTCTGTCATACCATATAATATTCCATCCGAAATTTCTAATAGAGCCCCGTATGGCTGAGCACCTTTACTTACCCCATCAAAATCCATTAATTTAGAATAAATTTTTGTTTTAAGATCATATTCAAACAGAACACCTTTATTATAAATACCCCCTCCCACAGTCATCCCATATAGCTTCCCATTTGAAGCTTCGATAACTGCTCCATAAGGTAAACTTCCTTTTTCAGCACCGTTAAAATCTATTAATTTTGAATAAGTTTCTGAATTTGGATCAAATTCAAATATAACTCCAGAATCGTTAACACCTCCCTCTCGTGTTGTCCCATATATCAACCCATTTGAGGCTTGAAAAAGACTTCCACTTGGATATTTCCCGTTTCCACTACCATTAAAATCTATTTTTTTAAAATACTCTAAAGTAACAGGATCAAATTCAAATACGACACCGTAACCATAAGCACCTCCCCAATTAGCAACACCCCATAACTTCCCTGTTTCTTTATTTTCATTTTCAGCACATCCTTCTGAATTTACAACTTCTCCAATAGGTGAATTTGGACATAGATCATTCTCATTTAACACTCCATCATTATCACTGTCATTATTAATGATATTAATATTTGATGTATTGATACTATAAAATACATTATTTACACTTTCAACTTTTAATCTTCCTGAAGTCGTTAATTCATTTGGAACAATTATTTCTTGTGAACCATCATTATTTACATTTGAAGCTAATACTGTAGGAAAAGTATAACCACCATCTGTTGATAATAGTATATTAACTTTAGAACAATTAATTGGAGAAGTGTTTGAGTTACCAACATCCCAAGTTATATTTTGAGTTGAACCAATTTCCCAATTAACATTAGATGATTGACTAGTAACCTTAAAAGGAGTTGAATTTTCAGCAAAAGTAATTACTGTTTCTTCACTGTTTGTTTGCCCACCATCTGAATTATTATCCCTAACAGTCACTCCAAATGTCATTGTTCTAGGTACTGAAGGCAGCACTTCCCAAGTATTTGACAAATTACCATTTATTACCGTATTTATATTTGGAAAATAACGTACTGATGAACTACTTGGAAATAAAGACCTAAATGCAGGCCCTCCAGTTGCAGTAGATACAGGTGGAGAACTAACTATTTCAGCATCTAGTTGTTCCCAAGTATAAGTTAATTCATCTTCATTTGCATCTGAAACATTTGCTTCCAAAACAAATGGTGTAGAAATTGGAATTGTATAATTAGGTATTGTTTCAATTATTGGCGGATTATTCCCTGTTGAATACAAAGTTGCACATGTACCAGTTCCTGAAGTTATATTATCCCAAATTTCTCTAATATTTACTAAATGGAAGTATTTATCTTTTGATGATTGCACATTATGAGGATAACAATTCCCAACATAAGACATTATAGTAGTACCACTTCCTGGCTCCACTGCTGTTGAATTATTTATATTCTCAAAACAACCTGTTACATTACTATTAAATGTATGGTTCGCACCAAACTGATGACCAATTTCATGTGCTACTACACCTTCAAAATAAGAACCACTTGGATTGCTTGCACCAGAAACACCCATAGCCTTTATAAATGGCTGGCAAACACCACTAACTGCAACACCACCAAAATTACTTTTAGCAAATACATGTCCAATGTCATAATTAGATTGAGATAAAAACTGATTTATACGCGTAGGTGTTTCTTCAAGTAATTTATATTTGTCATCATTTGTTAATCCATCAGTGTTTGTATCAAATGACATCATATTAGTAACATCTATCAAGTTGAATTTAATTCCCAAATCTCTTCGGTAAATAGATTCAACAGCTCCGATAGTTAATGCCATTTGAATAATCACTCTATGTTTTACGGGAAGCGTTTCATACCCCTGTGTTAAAGCCCAATTAGCATATTCTGCGGTTGGAATCACGACAAGCGTATATGCTCTTATATTACCATCATTTGCATTTGCATTTTTTGAATGCACCTTTGATTTAGATTGTATAATATTTGAATTTAATTCATCATAACCACAATCAAAAGAGTCTGCATGTGGTATGCTATTCTTATTATAAATTATATAGGATTTATTATCGGAAGTATAAGGTTCAATATTTATAGAACCATTTTCAAGATCCATTATAAAAGAATTTAAGCCAATTGGATTTACACAAAACCAAACAGTTGAACCCTGTTTATCTAAACTTTTCCCTCGATAAGTTCTAATATCTGGATATTTTAACTGAAAACTTTCTTCAAAGAGTGGGTCTTCAAAAACTTCAAATCTTTCTAATTCTCCTGATCCATTTGGAAAACTAATTATTTTTTTTGATTTCCCTACCTCACCTTTTCTTTTTGAAGTATTTTCAAGTTTACTCTTTAAAAGGGCAAAGTTTAACGTATATACCTCAAATTCATTTGGAAATACCTCCTTCTCTACTTTTTTTGAAGATTTTTTTGCTAAAACTGATGATTTTGACCAAAGTTCATCGGAGGTTTGAGCAGTAACTATTACACTCAATAAAAGAATACAAATTAACTGAATATAATATATTTTTTTCATAGAAATTTATTTTAATAATATCTTAACATAGACTTATGTTATGTATTTTTACTATAACTTATAGTAAATACAGTTTTTTTTTACGGGAGGCATAGCTAAATAAAAATTAATAGCCGAATTACTATTTATACTTTAACCTGTATCTATATTAAAAGTAGTGGAATTGGGTTTCTTTTTCATAGGTAATGCTTAGCAGTCTCAAATTTAAAGAATTAGATTAAAAACCTCGATGATTTTAGTCATAAATTCAAATTGCCCTTCAAATAATAATTTGCTAAGAAATACTGTAGTATATTATTTAAACCAAAGTATAAAATAGATAATTACAATTTGTAACAAATCTATTTAAACTTTTTTTAAACCTCCTTTGATAGCTTCTAAATGAATTGTTTTTCACTTAAGTTATAAAGCTAATTTTTATTTAAATTATTTAAATCTCTAATAGAAATATTTCTTGATAATGCATCCATTTTAGCTAACTCAATAAATTTATTATTTGTTATAAGTTGTCCTTTATAACTTTTTGATGATGTTTGATTTTCTAATTTTATCATCGTTTCTAATTCATTAATAGGTTGTAACCCTTGCTCCATATTAGATTTAAAAATATAATAAATCATATTATTTATATCTGATTTATAATAATTATCTGATATTTTAAATAAATCTATCACTTCCTTTTGCAATAACTCACTGACTTCCCTTACAAACTCCTCTTTACTTAAAGATTGCAAACCATCTAAAGAAATATTTTCATTCAATTTTTCTTGTTTTTTTTGTGTAATTACTCTTTGTTTTTCCAAAGAAAAAGCACCTAAAAACTCTTCATTTTTAATTTCTATTTGCTGGGAAGGAAATAATGTACTTGATGCTAATTGTGACTTATTCTCCAATAATTTATTTAGGATAATATCAAATGTATTTAATTCTTTATTTGGTGCTACCGCAATTGGATAATCGTATAATGAATAACATGATTAGCTCCTGTTATGTTTAAACCAAATCCTGCTGCAATTGGAGACATTACAATAATATTAAAACCAAGTTGAACTTGAAATTTATCAACTTCTTGCTGACGTGATAATTTTGCTAGAAGGCCTACCTCCTTTAATAATAGCAACATGAAGGTTATATAATTCTAAAAACACCTTTCTCAAAATTCTTTGAACCTTTTTATCATCAGTAAATACAATAACTTTTTCTTTAGATTCTTTTGTAGTGTTTATTATTGATAATTGTCTTTATTAATTTTGCCAACGAATTAATAACTCTATTTATATCCATTATTAATAAATCATAAGTTTTCAAAAATAGGTGACCTGAAATAGATTTTAAATTTAATATTAATAAAATAAAAAACCTCAGATTAACTTTGGCTTGAAGTTTTAAAACTTACACAAGTTATAAGATATTACCATTTTTACCTAAACACAACAATTAGGAATGATTCGATATTAATCTAGATTGATTCTTGAAAAACAGAAAATATAAGACATAAAAAAAGCATCTCAATTGAGATGCTTTTTTCGGTCTGGACGGGACTCGAACCTTTATTAAAATAGATTTTATAGAACACTCTAAAATACTAAACAAACCCTATAATTTAGAGCATACATCTTATTTTAAGACAACTACAAACAATTTAAAGTAATTTAAAATAATTTAATGAGTATTAAATTTAGTTTAGTAAAGGTTTAGTAGATTGAAATTTTTAATTATATTTGAATGTTCAAATACTTTAAAAATGGCAACAATCAAATTTTTACTTCAAAGCAAATCTAAAAACGCACCAATATATTTAAGACTCTCAATAAGTAGGGGTAATATTTTTTACCGTAAAACTGGATTACATATAAATCCAAAAGAATGGGGAGAAAAAGGGTTTCCAAAAAACAACAATAAATCTAGAGAAATAAAAGACCTTACGACTAAATTAAAAAATTTAGACGCTAAAATCCTAGAGAATTTCAATACCGACAACAGCAAAGGAATCACAATCGATGGTGATTGGCTACAAAATAAAATTGATATTCATTTTAAACGTATTTCAGAAACTACACAAAGCGAACTAGTAACAGATGCAATACAAAACATTATTGATACCGCACACAATAGAGATAACGGAAAAGGTGGAAGAGGTTTAAGTCAATGTAGAATAAACGCATATAACAGACTTTTAGAACTCTTTATAATGTTTCAAGGTAAAAAAAAATACAAGGTTAAAGAACTAAATAAAAAAGTATTTGACGACTTTAAAAACTGGCTATTCGACAAACAAAACTATTCAGACACCTACGCATTTAAAAAATTATCAGATTTAAAAGGAGTATGTAAAGATGCAAGAGCCAACGGAATAGAAACCTCCGTAGAATTAACAGGCATAAAAACCAAACAACTTTCAGCCTATGACGACGATATGGACGTTATATTTTTAACCCCTAAAGAGATTGAAAAAATTGAAAAAGCAACACTATTAAAAGACGCACACATAAACGCTCGTAAATGGCTTATTTTAGCGTGTTTTACTGGCCAACGTGGAGGTGATTTAATCAAACTAACTGAAAGCAATTTCAAGAAAACTAAAAACAAAGAATGTATAGAACTAACTCAACAAAAAACCAATACAAAAGTAGAAATTCCAATTCTACCAAAAGTAAGAGAGATTTTAAAAAGCGGATTACCCTATAAAGTTTCAACACAAAAACTAAACAAATATTTTAAAGAGATTGGAGCAAAAGCAAGAATAAACACCCCAACAATGGGACGTATTATCGAGGCAAGTGAAAACCCAAAAGAGAAAAAGAAAAGAGGAGTTAAAAAATTACGTCCAAAATACACATACATAAGCACACACATAGGTCGTCGTACTTTCGCATCAAATCATTACGGGAAATTACCAACACCAATTATAATGAAAGTAACAGGACACAAAAAAGAATCTACATTCTTAACATACGTAAACAAAGGAGACGACAGTCATATCGACGCATTTTTGGAATACTACAAAAAGGAAGAACAAAAAAAGAAAAAGGAAACAAATTTAACCGTTGTAAAAAACGCATCAAATCAATAAATTATGAATAAACAAGAAACAATCTATTACATCAACTTATTAAAAGAATTAAGAGTTGAATTTGAACAATTAAAAAAAAATTATATAAAATTTACTAAAAACGCAAATCAATAAATTATGAAAAATTACAAAATTATCGAAGTTACAGAGGAAAACACAATGCTTAACGCTTCAAAAGGTGATTGGTTGTATTGCCTACCAATTAAAAAAGAAAATCTAACTCTTAATACATTTTACGCATTTAGCACAAATACAGGTATTATATTTAGAAAATTAAAAGATGTTGTATTGAAAAATTGTAGTACTGTATATTCTATTGAAAAAAAATTAGTGCATCTTTAAATAATAAAATTGCAAGAATCGGAATACTTAAAAAGGAAAACACCCAATTAAAAACTGCCAGGACCAGTACATAAATTTAATAGCGTTTAATTTAGTTAAAATTCCTTTGATTAAAAAAAATAAATACAATTTTGTGTACAACTCTATCAATTATTATCAATAAAATTCAATCACACCTTAATTAAATAACTGATATTCAATACCTTAAATGATTTAAATTGCAAATAGATATTAATCGAAATTTTATGCTTTTGAACATTGTACTTTCTATTCAAAAAAAGAGTATTAAATTTGTTTCATACAAAAAAGGTACTAAATCTACTTTCGTAAAATCTAATACCCTGTAACGCAAATTAAATTTCCTAGGTTCAATTTTGCAATACAAAAGTAAGCATTTTATTACAAAGTGGATTAATGCCAAATCATTAATTTAAACCATTTTATAAAAATGCAAACAGTACAATTTATTAGTACAACGCCAAGCGCACTTGTAAACCTAATCGATGAAACAGTAAAAAAGCGATTAGACGAATTTAAAAAATTCTACCAACCTAAAGAACCAACAAAATATGTAACCCGCCAATATGTTGCAGATGAAATGTTGCATTGTGATATTTCAACGGTTCACAATCTTACTAAAAAAGGAATACTTATTAAATACCAATGCGGAGGCCGAGTACTTTACAAGCGTGAAGAGGTGGAAAATGCAATTGTTAAACTTGAAAAATAGGAACAATGGCAACGCAAACACCTATACCAATAATCCATACTTACAAAGAAGTAAATACAGGAAAGTACAAGAGTGTAAAACATTTTGAAATTGCAGAGGTTGAAAATTCTACACCTCCGCTCTCAAAACTCTTAAACATAAGTAAAAACCGTAATTGTGCATTATCTATGCCCGACTATTGGCTAAAAATTAGACAGGCCAACAAATGGAGTAAATGTATTACAGGTCTTTTTAAAACAGATTTTAAGAACATTTACAAAGGTGATGTTAACAAGAAACAACATCTTTTAATTTTCAAGTTTAACGATACCGACACGTTAACGGTTTATTACTTCAAAAACTACTATACGCAAGATTTTAGCAAGGTTTTACCATTTATTAACCAGTAGAACGATAACAAAAAAAAGAGGGTGAAAACCCTCTTTTAATCTATTGTTCAAATACTGGGTTTTGTGGCAACGCAACCCATATACAAATATAATAATATTATATTGATTGATTACACTAACATATTATTAATAAAAATTGATATTGAAAGGCTTTTAAAATCACTTCCTTTTAAATTTGAAGTAGTTGAAAGTACTGGGGAATACTCAACAAAAAAAGTTGCTGAATATCATTTTTGTAAGATTACTATTTATGAAAGTGATACAGTTGTATTTACTGGCAGTATCCATAAACTATACAATTCATTAAAAGGAATAAAAGCACCAAATTACAAAAAAGAAAACTACAAAGGATTTAACGGTAATCAATTTACTATCAATAACATTTTAGAAGTTAAAGAGCATCTACAAAATTTATTTAACTGCAAACCTCAACAAATGTTATTTCAAAATATCGAGTTTGGGACAAATGCAACTACCTTATTTAATCCTAATATTTATCTAAAAGGTTTACTATACCATATAAACAAACCCTTTGAATTTCGATTTAATGGAACTTATGCACAAGCAGAGCATCAACGGTATAGATTGAAAATTTATAATAAATCAATTCAATACGGAATGAATGAATTTACATTAAGAGTTGAACTAAAAATTAATAAATACGAGGAATTTAAAAAGGTAGGTATTAGAACGTTTTCAGACGTTAACACTAATACACTAAATAAGGCAAAGGAATTACTTCTAAGACGTTTTGATGAAGTGGTGCAATATGATTACACTATTAACAAAAAAGCCCTTACAAAACGAGAAAAACAATTAATAAAAAATTACTCAAACCCTCGTTACTGGTTAATAGATTTAAAACCAAATTACAGGTTTAGACACAAACAGAAATTGCACCAGATTATAATCAAAAAATCAAAAAATTTACATCAACAATTGAAACAAGAAATGATAAAAAAGTGTAGCATAATTAACCGACATTTTGAAAACCCTAATTGTAGCATAATTAACCATTCAAGTATAGAGTTAAATATGCTACAAAACCACCCAACAAAAACAGTAAAAAAATGTCCTATTACTGGCATAGAATTAACCCGCGAAAAAGAGAGTGCAAAATACATAAGAACATCAACTTTAAAACACCTCTACCAAAACGATAAAACCGAATTTAAAAGAGTGTGTAATTTATTACTAAATCATACAATAAATAGGCAAACGAAATTTGAAAACAACATTATCCAACATTTAGCAAAACAGGTAAGGAATAGATTTTACAACAGGTCAAGAATTAAAAAAACAGGATATAAACAAAAGAAATATAAAAATCAAATAGAACTAAGTATTTAAAAGTTCCTGCAGAAGTAAATATAAAAGTGATTCACTTTAAAAATTAAAGCAAACCAGGATATAAACTTTAAAAATGTAATGTTGGTTTTACCGACTATAAGAAACAAAAAAGGCAAATAATAAAATCAGTTTTACATAGTATAAACAACAAAAGGCAAACAATGGCAGGAATTAAACAAACATCAAATAATTCAAACGAAATACTATAAGAATAATAACTAAAAATATATTTGATTGCTTGTTGTTTGGGGGTGTGCAGAAATGTACGCCCTTTTTTATATAAAACTTTAAAATAGATTAGGGAAATATTAGGGGCTAGATTAGGGTAAGGTTTTGAGATTTATAAAAGTGGTTTTAGTGAGTATTTTATATAAAAAGGGAAAATAGAGAGATTAACAGTAACGCCCAAAAAAAGAGAAAGGAAAAAGAATAAGGATAACAAGATGTAAATAGATAAAAATACCCTAATTATTGAGGTTGTTTTGTAATAGTTTAGTAGATATAAAACAAAAAATCCTTAACTCTCTCATTACAAGATTATTAAGGACTCTTTAAGCGGTCTGGACGGGACTCGAACCCGCGACCCCCTGCGTGACAGGCAGGTATTCTAACCAGCTGAACTACCAGACCGTTGCTCTTAGCGGTTGCAAATATACAAGTGTTTTTGACTTCTGCAAAACTTTTTTCAACTTTTTTATAAATTTTTTTTTCTACTCATTAAATACGACAATAAAATCGCGTCAAACCCTTTATTTATAGCTACTGGAACGTATTCAATTTTATACTGCATACACCTCAATTTCAAGTTATTAAAATATGATGACATATAATTCTTATACTCTTCCTTAACATTTGAGGCATACATATTAATTTGTTCGCCAGTTTCTACATCTACAAACTTTTTTGGAGAATTTTCAAAATTAAAGTTTAATTCTAAGTTTTCATCGTAGGTATGAAATAAAACAACTTCGTGTTTTTTATGTTTTAAATGTCTTAAAGCTTCAAATAACTCATCTTCATCTTTAGATGCTTGAAACATATCTGTAAACAAAAACACCAACGAACGTTTATGTATTTTTTCTGAAATTTCATGCAAGGCCTTATACGTATCTGTATTTGAAACAGAAGGTTCTTTTAATAAACTATCCAATTCTGTCAATAACATCCTCCTATGGCGCTCTCCTCCTTTGGCAGGAGCATAGTATTCGTTTTTATCGCTATACACACTTAACCCTACTGCATCTCGCTGACGCTTCAAAATTTCCATTAATGCTGCAGATGCTATTGCCGAAAAAGCAACTTTTGTTAAATTATCTATTGTTGGCTGCTTAACTAACGGATAATGCATAGACGCAGAGTTATCAATAATTAAGTGACATCGTAAATTAGTCTCTTCTTCATACCGCTTTACAAATAATTTATTTGTCTTAGCATAAAGCTTCCAATCTATATGGCGTGTACTTTCTCCCTTATTATACAATCTATGTTCTGCAAATTCTACCGAAAACCCGTGAAATGGACTTTTATGTATTCCTGTAATAAACCCTTCTACAACTTGCTTTGCCAATAACTCTAAATTATTTAGTTCTGAAAGGTGCTTTACTGATAAAATTTCCATAAATGTAATATCGCTAGTACTTTAAATTAATAATTATCTAAATTAGTTTTTAATTTCAAGAAATTAAAAATAGTAAACTAAAAAGAAATAAGCTGTATAATTATATTATTTATTAGTTTAAAAACAAAAAGCTCGACAAATTTGTCGAGCTTTCTTAAGTTTTATATAAAATTAAATTTTATAAATGTGCGTCAATTTTTTGTGCGTATGTAGCTTTTGGAGCAACACCTACTTGTTTTTCAACAACTTCACCACCTTTAAAAACTAAAACTGTAGGAATATTTCTTACACCGTATTTAGCTGCAAACTCTTGGTTTGAATCAACGTCTACTTTTGCAATTGTTGCTTTCCCTTCGTATTCAGTTGTTAATTGGTCCATAATTGGAGCAACCATTCTACAAGGTCCACACCAAGCTGCCCAAAAGTCAACCATAACTGGTTTATCTGATTGTAAAACTACTTCGTTAAAAGTTGCGTCTGTTACTTCTAATGCCATGATATATTTTTATAAATTAATAAATGCTATTTAAACTAATGCAAAAGTAAACAAATATTTCACCTAAACAATTCAACATTTATTACTTTTCTTTATTAAACTATTAACAAAACTGATTTCAATTGTAATTAAAACACTTCTTTTGCTATTTTTTTGATATTATCTGATTTTCCCATAGAATAAAAATGAACTACTGGAGCTCCTTTAGCAATCAACTCTTTAGACTGCTTCACTGCCCATTCTATACCTACTTGTCGTACTTGTTTATTATCTTTACAAGATTCAATTTCAGCAATTAACTCTTCTGGCAAATCTAATCTAAAAATTTGAGGCAATATTTGTTGATGTCTTTTAACAGCAATAGGTTTTATACCTGGTATAATAGGTACTGTAATACCAATACTACGAGCTTTTTCAACAAAATCAAAATATTTCTGATTATCAAAAAACATTTGTGTCACCACATAATCTGCACCAGCAGCCACCTTTTCTTTTAACCTTCGTAAATCGGTTTCCATACTTGGAGCTTCTAAATGTTTTTCAGGATAACCAGCTACACCAATACAAAAGTCTGGCTTATTATTGGTTTCTATAATATTGTGTAAATATTTTCCCTCGTTTAATTCTTTTATTTGAGCTACTAAATCAGATGCAAATACATTTCCTCCTTCTGTTGGTACAAAATATGGCTCATGCTTCATTGCATCTCCTCGTAATGCCATTATATTGTCTAAACCTAAATAATGACAATCAACCAACACATATTCTGTTTCTTCTTTGGTAAAACCTCCACACAATACATGCGGAATTGCATCTACATTATATTTATATTTTAATGCTGCACAAATACCTACAGTTCCAGGTCGCATTCTTGTCATTTTTTGCTCTAACAAGCCATTTTCCTTTTTTATATACACATATTCTTCTCTCGATGTTGTTACATCAATAAAAGGTGGATTAAATTCCATTAACGGATCTACATTATTGTATAAATCTTGAATATTCTGACCCTTTTGTGGTGGTACAATCTCAAACGAAAACAATGTTTTACCGTTTGCATTTTTTATATGATCTGTTACTTTCATTTTATATTAGTTAATGGTTATTCGCTTTTACTTAACAGCTTAACAACTATCAATAAAAGCTTTTCAACCTCAGACTTTTTTATTTATTTGGGCGTTTCCTTTCAGGTCGCGCTATTCGCTATATCTTTTTCTCCGTTACGCTCCAAAAAAGGATGCCGCTACTATCGCTAACGCACTTTTGGCTTTACAGACCTAACATGTTTTTAAAACCTGTTAGGTCTTACTTTAAACTTTCTAACTTTCAGCTAAATTAGGATTTAACCATTTTCTCATTACATCTAAATCTTCCTCTTTTCTATCAGCAACACTTATCAATTGCTCTTCAGTTATTTTTCCTACACCAAAATATTTCGCTTTTTCATTTCCAAAATAATAACCTGAAACAGATGCTGCAGGCCACATTGCCAAACTATCTGTTAATTCTACCCCAATGGTTTCTTTAACACTTAACAAATCCCATATAGTCCATTTTTCTGTATGATCTGGACAAGCAGGATATCCTGGAGCAGGACGAATACCTTTATAGCCTTCTTTAATCAACTCTTGATTAGATAAAACCTCATCTGAAGCATAACCCCAATATTCTTTTCTAACTTTTTCATGCAAATATTCTGCAAAAGCTTCTGCTAACCTATCGGCTAAAGCTTTAATCAAAATAGAGTTATAATCGTCGTGATCTTTTTCAAATTCCGCAGCTAATTCAGCTGTTCCAAATCCTGTAGATACACAAAACGCTCCCATATAATCTTCAATCCCTGTTTCTTTTGGAGCAATAAAATCTGCCAAGGCAATATTTGGTATTCCTTCTTTCTTTTTTAATTGTTGACGTAATGTTATAAACTTAACATTTACTTTAGTTCTATCGGTATCTGCATAAAGCTCTATATCATCTTCATTTACACTATTTGCTGGAAAAATACCAAAAACAGCTTTTGCAGTTAATAAATTTTCATTTAATATTTTTGCAAGCATTAATTTTGCGTCATTAAATAAGTTGGTAGCCGCCTCTCCTACTACTTTATCAGTTAAAATTGCAGGGAATTTACCCGCTAATTCCCAAGTTCTAAAAAACGGACTCCAATCTATATAATCTACTAATTTTGTTAAATCAAAATCTTCAAAAACTTGAATTCCTTCAAAATTTGGTTTTACAATTGTTGAAGTACCCCAATCTATTTTAAACTTATTTTTTCTTGCATCAGCTAACGACAAATATTCTTTTTTACTTGATCTATTAGCAAAACCTTCACGAACCTTAACATAATCGGCTTTTATATCGCCAACATATTTTTGGTTAATTCTTTTATCTAATAAATCACCAACTACAGTTACTGCTCTTGAAGCATCGTGTACGTGAACTACAGCATTTTTATATTGTGGATCAATTTTTACTGCTGTATGTGCTTTAGAAGTTGTTGCACCACCAATTAACAAAGGAACTTCAAATTTTTGACGCTCCATTTCTTTTGCTAAATACACCATTTCATCTAAACTAGGTGTAATTAAACCACTTAAACCAATAGCATCAACGTTTTCATCTTTCGCTGCTTGAATTATTTTTTCTGGAGCAACCATTACCCCTAAATCTACAATATCATAATTATTACAACCTAAAACTACACCTACAATATTTTTACCAATATCGTGTACATCACCTTTTACAGTTGCTAATAAAATTTTTCCATTTGCTTCCTTTACACCATTTTTATCTGCTTCAATAAAAGGCAATAAATAAGCTACGGCTTTTTTCATTACACGGGCAGATTTCACCACTTGAGGTAAAAACATTTTACCAGAACCAAATAAATCTCCAACTACATTCATACCAATCATTAAATTACCTTCAATAACTTCAATTGGCTTTTCAGCTTCCAGTCGTGCAGCCTCTACATCCTCAACAATAAATTCATCCAAGCCTTTTACCAATGCATGAGTTATACGATCTTGTAAAGATTTTTCTCTCCAAGACATATCTACTTTACGCTCTTTAGCAGTACTTACAACACTTTCAGCAAAATCTAATAAACGCTCTGTAGCATCATCTCTTCTATCTAAAATTACATCTTCTACATGTTCTAATAAATCTTTTGGAATATCATCATAAACTTCCAACATTGCAGGATTTACAATTCCAATATTCATTCCTGCTTTAATAGCATAATATAAAAACACAGAGTGCATTGCTTCGCGCACCGCATTGTTCCCTCTAAAAGAAAACGATACGTTACTTACACCTCCACTTACACTAGCATTTGGCAAATTCTCTCGAACCCAACGTGTAGCTTCAATAAAATCTAAAGCATTTTTACGGTGTTCTTCCATTCCGGTTGCCACTGGAAATATATTTAAATCAAAAATTATATCTTCTGAAGGAAACCCAACTTCGTTTACCAAAATATTGTATGAACGCTGAGATATTTCAATTCTACGTTCGTAATTATCTGCCTGTCCATCCTCATCAAAAGCCATTACAATAACGGCTGCTCCATACATTTTTATTTTTCTTGCATGTTCTTTAAATTGTTGCTCTCCTTCTTTTAAACTGATAGAGTTTACAACACATTTACCTTGCGCAACTTGTAATCCAGCTTCAATAATTTCCCATTTGGAACTATCAATCATAATTGGAACACGTGCAATATCTGGTTCTGCAGCAATCAAATTCATAAAGCGAACCATCGCTTCTTTTCCATCTAACAAACCATCATCCATATTAATGTCGATAATTTGCGCACCTCCTTCAACCTGATGACGAGCAATAGCTAATGCTTCATCAAATTTCTCTTCTTTTATCAATCGTAAAAACTTACGAGAACCTGCAACATTGGTACGTTCACCAACATTTATAAAATTACTTTCTGGAGTAATTATTAAGGGTTCTAGACCCGATAGTTTTAGGTATTTTTTTTGTGTATTCATTTTATAAGAATGAGATTCTGTAATGACACTTCAACAAGCTCAGAGTGACATTTTCAGAATGACGTAAAATTAAAACTTTTATTCAACCAATCTTGGTTTATACTTCTCCGCTATTTCAGCAATAGCCTTAATATGATCTGGAGTTGTTCCACAGCACCCTCCAATAATATTAATTAAACCTTTTTCTAAATATTCTTCTATTTGATTAGCCATCATTTCAGGCGTTTCATCATACTCTCCAAATGCATTTGGCAATCCTGCATTTGGATGTGCCGAAATTGCTAAGTCAGATTTTTGAGCTAATACTTCTAAGTGTGGTGTTAATTGTTTTGCTCCTAAAGCACAATTAAATCCAACAGTTAATAAAGGAATGTGTGATACAGAAATTAAAAATGCTTCTGCCGTTTGCCCCGATAATGTTCTTCCACTAGCATCGGTAATTGTTCCACTTAACATAATAGGAATATCAATTTTTCTTTCTGCCTTAATTTCTTCAATAGCAAATAAAGCAGCCTTAGCATTTAAAGTATCAAAAACTGTTTCAATTAATAACACATCTACTCCTACATCAATTAATGCTTCAACTTGCTGCTTGTAAGCAACTCTTAAATCATCAAAAGTTACTGCTCTAAAACCTGGATCATTTACATCAGGAGACATACTTGCTGTACGGTTTGTTGGTCCAATTGAACCCGCTACAAAACGCGGTTTCGATGGATCTTTTTCAGTAAATTCTTTTGCAACTTCTTTAGCTATTTTAGCAGATTGAAAATTTAACTCATAAACAAAGTCTTCCATTTTGTAATCGGCCATAGCAATTGTTGTAGACGAAAACGTATTGGTCTCAATAATATCTGCTCCGGCTTCTAAATATTTTGCATGAATTTCTTTAATTGCTTTTGGCTGTGTAATTGAAAGCATGTCATTGTTTCCTTTTACCGAAACTTTGAAATCTTTAAATTGTTCTCCTCTGTAATCTTCTTCAGTAAATTTATACTGTTGAATCATAGTTCCCATAGCACCATCTAGTACAAGGATTTTATTTTTTAATATGTTACGAATGTCTTCCATTTTATATATTTTTAATAAACACGCGGAAGTTATTAAGAAGTAATTGTTATCTGTCCATAATTAATGGTAGAACGTAGCACCTTCTTTAGCTTTAAAGGGTTGCTAAGGCTTCAACAGGTCTATTCCCTCTGCCTTTCTTAATAACTAATATGTATGTTTATGAACTTTGTGCAAATAAACGGCATATTCTTATGAATAACAAACAACTATCAAAGTTTTAAGAATTTAATATCTATTATTTCAATAGAATTAAAAACAGTTGATATTTAAACAAAAACCAACTTTTTAGATAATTAGCCAACAAAACGACTAAAATTACTTTACCCCCAAGTAAAACAGACCTTTTTTAAATAAAAAACGACTATTAAACAAGTTAATATTTGATATTTTAATTTTAAAATTATCATATTTTCATCATTATATAATTTTTAAGATATTATTTTTATTCTATTCTTAATTTATCAAAAATTAGCGCAACAAAACAAAACTTTTATTGAATATTTCATATATTTACTAAAAATTAAAATTTGAAAAAAACTACTGAACTTCCGTTATTTTCATCATACGACTTTAATTCAAATTTTTATGATGAACTTTTCAATAAAAATGAAGAGGTTAGAAAAATTTACAAAACCCTTTTTAAATTATTTAGCGAATATTCTGTCACTGAATTTAATTCATTAAATAATAGAGCAAAGGAATCTTTTTTTAATAATGGAATTACATTTCAAGTATACGGTTCAAATCAATTGCAAGAAAAAATATTTCCTTTTGATTTATTTCCTAGAATTATTGACAATAAAGAATGGCATAAAATTGAAACAGGCGTTTTACAAAGATGTAAAGCTTTAAATCACTTTTTATGGGACGTTTACCATGACCAAAAAATTATAAAACAAGGAATAGTACCAATAGAATTAATCAGTTCTTCTGAAAATTTCCTATCACAAATGGTTAACTTAGATCCTCCGCAAGGAATCTATAATCATATTTCAGGTACAGATTTAATAAAACATGCAGACGGAGATTATTATGTACTTGAAGACAATATACGCTGCCCTTCTGGTGTTAGCTATGTAGTTGGTAATAGAGCCGCTGTAAAACATGCCTTATTTGGAGTATTTAACAAGTACAATGCCCAAACAGTTGTTGATTATGGTGCAAATCTATTAGATATTCTAGAAACTGTTAAGCCAAAAGGCGTAGACAATCCAGTGAGTGTAGTTATTACGCCTGGTGTATACAACTCTGCCTATTATGAACATTCTTTTTTAGCCAAACAAATGGGTATAGATTTAGTTGAAGGTAGGGATCTATTTATTGAAAATAATTTTGTTTACAAGCAAACCATTCACGGACCAGAAAAAGTAGATATTATTTACAGACGTATTGATGATTTATTTATTGATCCTTTAGAATTTAAAAAAGACTCTTTACTTGGCGTACCCGGTTTATTCGGTGTTTATAAAAAAGGCAATGTTTGTTTGGTTAATGCTCCCGGAACAGGAGTAGCCGACGACAAAGCTATTTACACCTATATGCCTGAAATAATTAAATATTATTTAGATGAAGATCCAATATTAAACAATGTACACACGTACCATTGTAGTAGAAAAAATGAATTAAGTTACGTTTTAAATAATATAGACAAACTAGTTATTAAACCCGTAGATGAATCTGGTGGCTATGGAATTTCTATTGGAAATAAACTAACAAAAGAAGAAATTGAAAAAGTAAAAGAAACTATTAAAGCAAGCCCTAGAAAATACATAGCACAGCCAATTATGGCACTCTCTACACACCCAACTTATATTGAAGAAAGCCAATCTTTTGAACCTAGACATGTAGATTTAAGAACTTTCACTTTATTAGGTAAAAACAAAGAATTTGTATTAAAAGGTGGTCTATCTAGAGTAGCACTAAGAAAAGGAAATTTAGTAGTAAACTCATCTCAAGGTGGTGGTTCTAAAGATACTTGGGTTTTAAAAAAATAATATAATATGTTAGCAAGAGTAGCAAATAACCTATTTTGGATGGGACGGTATATTGAACGTTCCGAACATTTAGCAAGATATTTAAGTGTCAATTATTTTTCATCATTAGATGCCCCCAACAAACTATCGCAATCTAGAGAGTTTGTTTTAAGGTCTATTATGTTTATGGCAAGCAACGAAGTTATAAATGCAGACACAAAATTAATTGAAGAAGAAGTTTTATATAATATTGGTTTAAATATAAAAGAACCATACTCTATAATTTACTCTTTTAATTGTGCACATGAAAATGCAAGAAGCTCTAGAGATATAATTTCAACAGAATTGTTCGAATCTTTAAACACCATAAATCATGGTATAAAAAATTATGATACAAAATCTTTTGTAAAAAATGGCTTATACGATTTTACTCTAATGATTACTAAATCTACTTTAGAACTAAGAAGTAAAATGCGTGCAACATTATTACATGATGAACTTTATGCTGTAATAATGCTAGGTATTTATTTAGAAAGAGCTCTACAAGTAACAAGAATAATTAATTCTAAATGTAGCGATGCTGCTGTTGAAAAATTAAAATATAAAAGCACTCAAGAAAATGGTCATTTATGGGTTACCTTATTAAAATGTGTTTCTTCTTACGATATGATGAGACGACTATATAAGAAAACCCCAACAAAAAAAACAACTTTAGAATTTTTAATATTAAATGCTGACTGTCCTAGATCTATAATAAGTTGTATAATCCAAATGGAAAAGTACGTTGATACACTTTCTAAAAATAAAATTCTTAAAAGCAATTCTGCAGCCTTTTCAATTAAAAAATTAAATGCATCTTTTAAATATAAATTAATTGAAGATATTGAAGAAGATGTAGAAGGTTTTATAAGTGATTTAATAGATAAATTGGTAGTTATTGGAGAAAAGTTAGATAACAATTATTTTAAAACAACCCAATACCCTATTATCGAAAAAAGCACTAGCTCTAAGCAAAATCAATAAAACATTTCAATTTTTATGCTGGTCTAATATCAACAGAAACCTCCATATTATTTTTCCCCGAACTATAGGTTACTCCTTTTAAAGGTGGAACATCTAAGTAATCTCTTCCGTGAGCAACAACAATATGCTGATTTTTAGGTATTTGATTATTTGTAGGGTCAAAATCTACCCAACCAAACGATGGTATAAAAACTGAGAACCAAGCATGTGAAGCATCTGTACCAATTAATTTTTCCTTTCCTTTTGGAGGCAAGGTTTCAATATAACCACTAACATATCTAGCAGGTAAACCCATTGAGCGTACACAAGCTATTGCAATTTGAGCAAAATCTTGACATACTCCTTTTTTTTCTTTCATTACTTCATCTAAAGGTGTTGCAACATCTGTAAAACCAGAAACAAAATCAAAATCTGTAAATATACGCTGCATCAATTCAAAAGAAGCATCATACAACGATCGTTTTGGGGTAAATGAAACTTTAGCATAAGCTGTAATTTCATCTGAAATAGAAGAAATAAGAGATGACTTCAACAAAAATTGTTTTACACTTATTAGATCAGAATGGTTACCCTTAAGTATTTTTTTAGCTTCTTTTACTGTAATTTTTTTATTATTTTTTAATTCAGCGCCCTCTAATTGGCCTTTATAACTTCTATAAACTTTACTTTTTGCAGTTACTTTTAACTCTTCATGATATTCTTGTATTGAAAATCTAGTAATTGTATTTCCAAAAAAATCAACTCTTTCTGAAATTTCATTAGGAGCAGGACTTATATCTAAATTATACTCTAACAAATTCTGTCCTAAAATATTTTTAGGTTTCAATGTTGCTAAATTATGACAAAAAGATGCTCCATTTTCATATTTATAACTTGTAGTATGAACTATTTTAAAAACCATTAAGTAATTATTTAATTGAATTTACCAATTGTGTTTGTTTATAAACGTGGTTAAAGTAAGTATTTGAAATTGCCAGCGATGTTTCGTGTAACAAATCACTAAATTCTTCTAAAATTGCATCTAACTGTAACCTCATATTAGATTCTAAATCAACTGTAATTAACGTATCAATATTTAAATTTTTAATTTTATCTAAGGCAATATTAATATGTTTTTGACATTCTGTAAATTCTTTGTTTAAATTATTTGGCAATTGATCAATATCTTTTTTTATTCTTTTTATTTGATATGTTAACGATTTTGCATAATCTTTATCCAATAAAACCAAACTAATTACATTTTCTAAACTTAAATAAGATTTATAGCTGTATCTATAAATATTTAAACTTTCATGACTACTTAATAACGACTCTAATATTTCATATTCTAATTCTTGCTTATGATTTACAACAACCAACGATCTAAATTTAGCTATTGTCATAGTAGCTTCTTCCATTTGCAACCCAATAAAATAAAGTAAAAGACCTTGTTTTACAAGTATACTTTCTTCGGAAAGCGCCATAAAAGCAATTAATCTTGTTATAATTCTGTCAAAAAATTTAACTAAAACAGGTATGGTATAATCTTCTTTACTTTTTAAATTTTGCCATAACTTTTGTATATCATCAAAAACGCGCCACATGTCTCTAGACCATAAATTTCTAAGTGAAAAATATGCATAATTAAAACTTGAAAGGGTTTGTGCAAAACTTCCAATTCTAGTTTCATCTATAATTACGGACTTTATTTCCTTTAGCGGATTTTTCATGGCTTCCAATTGGTTTTCACCTGTAAAACCTGGAAATGTTGATGTAATATTTGTTATTGATTGAAAAAGAATTTTTAAACTTTCATATTCAGGCTTTCTATGGTTAAATTGCACATTTGCCATTTGATTTAAAACCATTCTTAAATACCTAGCAGTTACAATTGTTCTTCCTAAATACCTTCCCGACCAAAATAAATTTTCGGCAGTATCACTTGGAACGTCATTTATTCCGGTAAATTGATTTGGTGTTGTTTTATGCCAAGAATAATGCTGAATATTATTTTGAGATTTATTACTTACAACCCAAAAATCTTTACTTGTACCTCCTTTTTGATTTGAAACTAATAATTCTTCTCTTTCAGCTGCAACTCTAACCAAACCACCTGGCATAACACTATATCCTTCATTTTTTGCTACTGAAAAAGTGCGACAAACAATTTTACGAGGCTCTAATCTCCCTTTTACAAAATTTGGAGCAGTTGAAAAGTTAATTTTTTCCTGTGCCACAAATTGGAATGGTGCTTTTAATATTTCTACCTCAAGCTGTTTTAATTCCTTTTTACTTAAAAATTCGCAAAAATAAATATGCTCTCTATGTGTTCTATCTATTCTTTTTACTACAAATGAAGACAAGTATTTTAAAACATGGTTGCGTTCTTTTTCTTGTCCACACCACCAAGATGCTATTTGTGGCAAAATTAAATCCTCATCTAAAAAATATTTACATACATTATTTAAAAATGGAATTAACCCCGGATTTTCTAGAATACCTGTTCCTATTGGATTTACAATTGTTACATTTTGAAGCCTTACTACCTCCATTAAACCAGCAACACCTAAATAAGAATCTTCTCTTAACTCTAGCGGATCAATAAAAACATCATCAACCCTTCTATAAATTACATCAACTTGCTTTAAACCTTTTAAAGATTTCATCCACAACTTACCACCTCTAACAACTAAGTCACTTCCTCTAACTAAAGGATACCCTAAAAATGAAGACAAATAAGAATGCTCAAAATAAGTTTCATTATTTGGCCCAGGAGTTAAAATAACGACTGTTGGATTTTCTTTATTTGAAGATGCCGACGCTAATAATAACTGATTAAAATCTTTAAAAAAAGAAGAAGGTTGCTCTACATTAATATCTTCAAAAACGTCAGGCAACATTTTATTTGTTGAGAATCTATTTTCTAAAGCATACCCCATACCCGAAGGTGCTTGAGCTCTATCGTTTACCACCCACATGCGCCCATCTGGGCCACGTGCTAAATCTGCAGAATGAATTAATAATTGTTTTGCCGTTTTATATTGAATTTGGTCACAAGCTCTTAAAAAACCTCTATGCGCAAAAATAACTTCAAAAGGAATAATCCCTTTTTTTATAAGTTCCCGTTTGCCATAAATATCTTTTAAAAGTAGATTAAGTACTTCTGCACGTTGTTGCAATCCTTTTTCTATAGTATTCCACTCTTCTTTTTGAACTAAAAAAGGAACTACGTTTAATTTCCAAGGCCTATTTAAACCTTTTGGATCATTATAAACATTATAGGTAACACCATTTTCTGATAACAACCAATCTATTTCACCTTGTTTCTGAGTTAGCTCTTTACTTCCAATTTCAGAAAGATTTTTTAACAACTTATCCCAATTTTTATCAATTCCCAAATCTTTGGCAAACACTTCGTCGTAACCTTTAAAATCTAGGAAGTAATCATTAAACAATGCATTTGTTCTTATAGGCATTCTTTGTTTTATTTTTTTCTTAAGTCCAATGTATTTGGAAATTCAAAATTAATTGGAATTTCTTTATAACGAAACTTTTTTGAGCTTCCTTTTTCTTGAACTGTTTTAATTGAATCGTCATCGTCTTGTAATGTCTCTTCAACGGGATCAATTTCACCTTGTGTATGACCAAATTCCCAGAAACGATTAATTCTTCTAGATTCTGCTTCAAAACTATTTACCGGATACGTATCATAAGACCTACCTCCTGGATGCGACACATAATAAGTACAACCTCCAATTGATCTTCTATTCCATTTATCAACAATATCAAAAACCAACGGAGTATCTACACCAATGGTTGGATGCAATGCAGAATATGGGTCCCAAGCTTTATACCTAACCCCTGCAACATACTCTCCTTTAACAGTTGTAGCATTTAATTGAACTTTTACACCATTACACGTAAGCACGTAACGTTCTTCAATAAAATTAGAAACTTTAACCTGTAATCTTTCTAATGAAGAATCAACATATCTTGCAGTTCCTCCGCCTGTCATTTCTTCACCTAAAACATTCCAAGGTTCAATTGCCGCACGTAATTCTATATGAATATTATTAATATCAACCATTCCATGTAAAGGGAATCTAAATTCAAAAAACGGATTGAACCAATCTTCTTTAAATTTATATCCTGCTTTATTTAATTGTTGCACAATGTCTTTAATATCTTCACGAACATAGTGTTCTATCAAAAATTTATCGTGTAATTCTGTTCCCCAACGTACTAAATCATGCTCGTAAGGTTTTTTCCAAAACCAAGACACTAAGGTTCTCACCAACAACATTTGCATTAAACTCATTTCTGGGTGTGGAGGCATATCAAAACCTCTTAGTTCTAAAATCCCTAACCTTCCAGAAGAAGAATCTGGCGAATATAATTTATCTATACAAAATTCTGCACGATGTGTGTTCCCTGTTAAATCGGTTAATAAATGTCTAAACAAACGGTCTGTTAACCAAAAAGGCACCTCTTCTCCTTTTGGAATTTGACTAAATGCAATTTCCAATTCATATAAATTTTCTAAACGTGCTTCATCAATTCTAGGCGCCTGACTTGTTGGACCAACAAAAGAACCTGAAAATAAGTAAGACAAACCTGGATGATGTTGCCAAAATGTTAGTAAACTTCTTAACAAACTCGGTTTTCTTAACAACGGACTGTCAGCAGGCGTTACACCTCCTAATGTTACGTGATTACCTCCTCCAGTTCCAGTATGTTTTCCATCAAGCATAAACTTTTCAGTACCTAAACGCGATAGTTTTGCTTGCTCATATATAGTAAAAGTATTATCTGCTAGATCTTTCCAATTATGTGTTGGGTGTACATTTACTTCAATTACTCCAGGATCTGGGGTGATTTTCATAGATTCTAACCTACTATCTTTTGGCGGTTCATAACCTTCCATAATAACAGGTATTTTTAATTCTCTAGCTGTTAACTCAATAGATGCAATTAAATCTAAGAATATTTCTGCACTATCTAACGGAGGTAAGAAAAGATACAATTTACCATCTCTTACTTCTGAACAAAGTGCAGTTCTAACAAAATAATCATGTTCATTTTCTAAAACACCTTCATTTAAAAATGCTCTATACCTCTTTAAAACTCTATTTTTAAAACTTGGTAACTTTTTCTTTTTTGAAAAGTTATCAGGTTCATATTTTGGAAATTCGTTTCCTGGTTTCTCTATTAATGATTCTAAAGGCAACCTTAATCCCACAGGTGAATTACCTGGAATTAAAAAAATATGTTGTCTTCTAAACTCCCATTTATTTGTATACCATTGCCCTTCTGAATTATTTAAAGGCAACACATAGCCTACAGCTTTATCCGTTCCAGATTCTAAAATTTCGTTTAACTTTTTTCGAACCAAAGAAGCATCTTTATCTTTTAACGGATCTACATCTATAGGTAATTTACCTTGCTCCCATAAAAAATAAAAAGCATCTTCATAGGTAGGTAAAATATGTTTGTTTGAAATTCTTAAATAATTTGTAAGCGTTTCTAAAAACACCTTATCTGCATTTTCTGGTAATTGAATATCATCAGAAAAAGCAGCTAGCCATTTTGGGTAGTGCCAAATAGGTTTACCATCTTTTCTCCAACAAATTTCAATTTGCCACCTTGGAAGTGGTTCTCCAGGATACCATTTACCTTGTGCGTGATGTAATACACCACCTTTTGCAAATTTATCGTATAATTTTTCGGTAAGATTTGCAGCTAATTCTCTTTTATGTTCCCCATCTGCATCCGTATTCCACTCTGGAGATTCCATATCATCTATAGAAACAAAAGTAGGTTCTCCTCCCATTGTTAATCTAACATCTCCTTTATCTAATTCTTTTTCTACCTTAAATCCTAGTTTATAAATTTCTTTCCACTGTTCTTCTGTATATGGTTTGGTAACTCTTGGAGATTCAAAAATTCTTTTTACTGAATTTTCAAAAAAGAATTCTGTTTCACAAACATCTGTTAAGCCTTCTACTGGAGCTGCACTCTCAAAATTTGGTGTACACGCTAAAGGAATATGCCCTTCACCTGCCAATAAACCAGAAGTTGCATCAAAACCAATCCAACCAGCACCCGGTAAATAAACCTCTGCCCAAGCATGTAGGTCTGTAAAATCTTCTTCTGGTCCTGAAGGTCCATCTAGTGATTTTTCATCAGATTTTAATTGCACCAAATAACCCGACACAAATCGTGCTCCAAATCCTAAATGACGTAATGTTTGCACAAACAACCAAGCATAATCTCTACAAGAGCCACTTTTACCTTCAAGTGTTTCTTCGCAGGTTTGCACTCCTGGATCTAACCTTATATTGTAATTTAAATATTCATAGATTTTTCTATTAATATCAATTAAAAAATAAATGGTTTTTCGCGGTGTA
Organism: Lutibacter sp. A80; assembly: GCF_022429645.1. Classification (GTDB taxonomy): domain Bacteria; phylum Bacteroidota; class Bacteroidia; order Flavobacteriales; family Flavobacteriaceae; genus Lutibacter. The sequence goes on along the minus strand of NZ_CP092480.1, from coordinate 3,460,664 downwards.
TAATCTATAGTTTTTAAAAATCCATCTAAAAGTTTTCCTTTTTCCGTTACTTCTAAATAAGGGGATAATTCCTTTTTTATTGTTTCTGAATATTCAAAAGGGTATTCTTCTGCAGATTCTTCTACAAAAAAATCGAATGGGTTGATTGTTTTTAAATCTGCAATTATTTCAACATCAATAGATAATTCTTTTGTTTTTTCCGGAAAAATTAAGCGTGCCATATAATTTCCAAAAGGATCCTGCTGCCAATTAAAAAACTGATTTTCAGGTTTAATTTTTATAGAATACGATTCTATAGGCGTTCTACTATGCGGTGCAGGTCTTAACCTAAAAATATGTGGAGATAATGATACTGAACGATCATACTTATATACAGTTTTATGCGAAATTACTATTTTTAGAGCCATATTCTTTTTTATATAAACAACTTATTTTGAAATAAATATTCTTATTACCAGATGTTTTTAATCAATGGCAAATAAAAGTAATTTATTTAATAATCATATCTAGATACGGCATTTAAAAAATTATATAGCCTTATATTTAATAAAGAAATTATTATAATTATACCGTTAACACGTAAAATTACTAATAATTCAACTAATACAAATTAATAATGAATATTTTATTGATTTTAATTTAAAGTATTAAATATTTAAATCTTAAACTCAAATTATATTATCAATAATTAAATTTTTAAATTAATTTTATTAAGATACCTTAAAAAAAATAATATTTTATGTTCGTCAAAAGAGTTTCTGCTATTGCTCTTTATCAATTATACCTTTAGTCAAGTGATTTAAAGTATCTACTTTCTCTTGAAAATTACCTTTTATAGTTTTTCTAAATGCATTTAAATTAGTAGCCAAATCATCTATATTTTCAGGAATTACATCTTCAAAAAACTGACGTAAACGCTTTGCTAATGTAGGTGATTTTCCGTTAGTTGAAATTGCTATTTTAATATTTCCTTTAGTAACAATACCTCCTAAATAAAAATCGCATAATTCAGGAGTATCTGCTACATTTATTAAAATATTTTCTGATTTTGCATCTAAATAAATTTGCTTGTTTACTTGCTTATTATTAGTTGCTGCAATAACAAGCTGCTTATTTTTTAGTGCAGATTTATTGTATGGAGCTGTCGCTGTTGATACATTATGTTCTTCAACCAGCTTTAACAAATTTTTATCAAACTCTTTAGAAACCACTAATACTTTTGCATTAGGACTCGATTTTAACAAAAACGAAAGTTTTTCTAATGCTACAGTTCCACCTCCAACTATTAATACATTTAGTTGAGACACTTTTAAAAAAATAGGATACAATTCATTTTGATTCATAGCAACTTTATTTTAAATACTTCTAGTTGTAAAACTACTACTAAAATACAATTACAACTCTTTTAACAATTCAGAATGAACATTTTTATAAAATAAGTGAAATTTTGAACTTTCCTTAACTACTTCACCAATAACAATTATGGCAGGTGAAGACAGTTGTTTTTGAGCTACAACCTCTTCAATGGTATTTATTGTACCTAATCCTAATTTTTCGTTTTTTGTTGTTCCGTTTTGAATAATTGCCGTTGGCATTTCAGTTTTATTATATTTTTTAAAAACTGAAACAATTTCATCCAACTTACTCATTCCCATTAAAATAACAACTGTAGCTGTTGATTGAGCCGCCAAATATACATCGCCAGATAATTTTTTTTCTGAAGTGGTTCCTGTAATTACCCAAAAACTCTCAGCAACACCTCTTTTTGTTAATGAAATACCTTGACTTGCAGGTACAGCCATTGATGATGAAATACCTGAAACAACTTCGGTTTCTATACCAAATGACTCAATATAATCAATTTCTTCAGTACCTCTTCCAAAAATAAAAGGATCACCTCCCTTTAAACGGACAACATTTCCGTACTCAAAAGCGCTTTTAACTATTAACTCGTTAATCTGATCTTGAGAAAAGCTATGCATTCCTTTACGTTTACCAACAAAAATCTTTTTTGCAGTTGGTGCATACGCTAATAATTCTCTATTTATTAAAGCGTCATATAAAATAACATTGGCTTTTTGCAATGCTTTTACACCTTTTACAGTTATTAAATCTGGATCTCCAGGACCAGCTCCAACTAAAGTTACTTTTTTTTCTAATTTAGTTTTCATTACTCACAGTTTTAGTTCTATAATCATTTGCTTTTTTATAAAACAACTGTGCATCGCTCAAATATTTTTGAGCAAATTCTTTAGTTGGTTCATTATTTTTTATTTGATAAATCAATGTTGAAAAAGGCACACCTAAATCAATTTTATCTCCAAAAAACTGATCAAACTGAGAAATAATACCAACATGTGTATTGGTTTTCTTTTCCTCTGAAGTTAGCAAAGCTTTTGCAGTATTAACAATACTTGAATATGCATAATAAATACTATCTGAATACTGATTTAATTTTAAAGATTCTGAAGCGTTTTCTAATTTTTCTTCGCTTTCCAATAATAACGTTGCAATTAAATCTATAACTACACCAGCACATTCTCCTACTCCAACTGCTTTTTCATAAGCTTGCTCACTTCCCCAGTCAATAAAATCTTTTTGCTCTAAGTTAGTTGTATCTGACAAAGGTTTTAACAGGTTATAAAAATAACGCTCACCTTGGCGATCGTAATAATCTATAAAACTTTCGTTAGCTAGAACATTTGCCTCATAATCATTTAAAATTGAACGCAATGCGTTTGGACCTCGTTTACTTGGTATTTTTAATACTTTATTGGCAATTCTACCTTTTCCATCTCCTAAAACACTTCCTCCTAATAATACTTGTAAAGCTGGAGCTACCAAATTTCCAGATTTAATAGACATACCTTGAAAACCAATATGCGCCATTGTATGTTGTCCACAAGAATTCATACAACCACTAATTTTTATGGTAATATTTTTATTGTTTGCATATTGAGGGTATTCATTTTTCAATACATTTTCTAATGCCACAGAAATTCCGGTACTACTTGCAATACCTAAATTACAAGTATCTGTTCCTGGACACGATGTAATATCTAACGTACTTTCGTACCCTAAATCTACAAAACCCAATTTTTCTAACTCTACATAGAAAAAAGGCAATAATTCATTTTTTACATGACGAATTAATATATTTTGACGTAATGTTAAACGAATCTCATTACCTGCATATTTTTTAATTAAATCTGCTAAAATTCTAGCTTTATCGGTGTAAAAATCTCCTAAATGCACTTTTATTCCAATAGCACTTAAACCTTTTTGTTTTTGAGGAATTACATTTATTGCTTTCCAAGCTTCAAAAGCTTTTTCATTTTTAATTTCTACTGTTGGAATTTGAACATGAGATAAATCTACCTCAGCATCAAAATTAGAAGTATCTATCGGGTATGTTTTTACTGATAATGCTTTTTGCTCTTCTTCAACCAATTTTACAAATGCATCAAAACCAATATCTTTTATTAAAAATTTTAAACGTGCCTTTGCTCTTCTAGAACGTTCTCCATACCTATCAAAAACACGTAAAACAGCTTCAGTTAAAGGTATAATTTTATCAGCTTCAATAAATTCAAAAAGTGTATCTGCTAATCTAGCTTGCGACCCTAATCCACCAGCAAGCATCACTTTAAAACCAGTTACACCACCTTTAATTTTAGCAATATAACCTAAATCGTGCATAAAACTTAAAGCCGTATCTTTGTCGGTTCCTGAAAAAGAAATTTTAAATTTTCTACCAAGTTCTTGACAGATTGGGTTTCTTAAAAAGAATTCAAAAGTAGCTTGTGCATACGGAGAAACATCAAAAGGTTCCTCTGGATCAATACCTGCAGTTTCACTTGCAGTTACATTTCTAACAGCATTTCCACAAGCTTCACGCAAGGTAATATCATCTTTTTCTAATTCTGCCCATAATTCTGGAGCTCTATCTAAACTAACGTGATGAATTTGAATATCTTGACGCGTAGTAATATGCAATCTTCCTCTAGAATATTCATCTGAAACATTAGAGATTCTATGTAATTGTTCACTTGTAACTCTTCCGTAAGGTAACTTTATACGAATCATTTGAACACCAAATTGGCGTTGACCATAAACACCTCTTGCAAGACGTAAACTTCTAAATCGATCTTCATCAATTTCACCCTTATAAAACTGTTGAATCTTTTTTTCTAGTTCAATAATATCCCTCTCGACGATCGGGTTTTCGATCTCGCTTCTAAAGCTTTGCATGCTATTTTATTTTTTAGTTAGTAATAATAGAATTCCTAGTCCATAAGGAATTATGAGCTTCAATAAATTAATATGTAATTGATTTTCTTTTAGTTACTCAATAAAACCGACTCCTGCCGTATTATTAGTTTGAGGATCTATTAATATAAAAGACCCGTTAGTTCTGTGTTTTTTAAATGAATCTAAAAAGATTGGCTTATTCAATTGAAATGAAACAGATGCAATATCATTCATTGTTAAACTATCAACTCCTGTTTCAATTCCAGAATAATCTGGATTTATTTTATTGTGAATAGCACCAACTTTAGCCAATACTTTATTTACACCATGTTGTAAAACATATTTTGAACCAGGTGTTAGATTTTCGTTATCCATCCAGGTTACAGTTGCTGTAAACTTTTTTTCAATTTTAGGCAATTCATTTTCTCTCACAATCATATCTCCTCTACTTACATTTACATCATCTTCTAGTGTAACTGTTACCGATGATCTACGAGCTGCAGTTTTATATTTTTTATCGTAAAAGAAAATTTCTTTAATTTTAGATTTAGTTTTTGATGGTAAAATAACCACTTCATCTCCCACATTTAATTCACCTCCATATACTTTACCTGCATACCCTCTAAAATCGTGATATGCTGATGTTTTTGGACGAATTACATATTGTACTGGAAAACGGACTGTTCCTTTATTATAAATATCTTCGGTGTCAATTTCTTCTAGATATTGCAATAAAGTTTTACCTGCAAACCAAGGCATATTTGCTGATTCTTCAACAACATTATCACCTTTTAAAGCACTTACAGGAATAAATGTAATGTTTTGATCTTCGTAATCACTTTTATCAACTACCTTTTGAAAATCTGCTTTAATTTCGTTATATCTTTCTTCAGAAAAATCAACTAAATCCATTTTATTTACCGCTACAATTACATTTTTAATTCTCAATAAATTATTGATAAAAAAATGACGATAGGTTTGTTCAATAACACCGTGACGCGCATCAATTAAAACCACTCCAACTTGCGATGTAGATGCACCTGTAACCATATTACGTGTATATTCTACGTGTCCTGGAGTATCGGCAATTATATAACTTTTTGTTGCAGTTGAAAAATAAATATGAGCTACATCAATAGTAATTCCTTGTTCTCTTTCAGCTACTAAACCATCTGTTGCTAGGGAAAAATCTAAATAATCGTACCCTTTTTGCTTAGAGCTACGTTCAATGGCCTCTAATTTATCATCTGTTAACGATTTTGTGTCGTACAATAATCTTCCAATTAATGTACTTTTTCCATCATCTACACTTCCTGCTGTTGCTATTTTTAAAACTTCCATTTTTTGTTTAGCTATTTGCCATTCGCTGTTTGCTATTGGCTTAATTATATTTTTATTTTATAAATCTGCTAATGGCTAAGTGCCAAAAGCTAAAAGCAAAATTTTCTAAAGAAAATTTTAAAAGTACCCTTGTTGTTTACGCTCTTCCATTGCTGCTTCCGATCGTTTATCATCAATTCTTGCACCTCTTTCTGAAATACTAGAATCTCTAATTTCAGCAACCACTTCACTAATTGTTTCGGCATAAGAAGCTACTGCTGCGGTACAACTCATATCTCCAACGGTTCTAAAACGAACAATACGTTCTGCTACTTCTTCCTCTTCATCTCGGTACACATGTTCTGAAGCAGACCAAATTAAACCATCGCGAACAAATGTTTTTCTTGGATGTGAAAAATAAATTGAAGGAATTTCTAAATCTTCACGTTCAATATATGTCCAAACATCTAATTCTGTCCAGTTAGAAATTGGAAAAACACGTACATTTTGACCAAAGTCTATTTGTCCGTTTAACATATCAAATAATTCTGGACGTTGGTTTTTTTCATCCCACTGACCAAAATCATCACGTACAGAAAAAATACGTTCTTTTGCTCTTGCTTTCTCTTCATCTCTACGTGCTCCACCAATACAAGCATCAAATTTAAATTCTTCAATAGCATCTAAAAGTGTTGTTGTTTGCAACATATTTCTACTAGAATACCTTCCAGATTCTTCTTTTACTTTTCCTTGATCAATAGAATCTTGAACATTTCTAACAATTAATTCTAAACCTAATTCTTTTACCAATCGATCTCTAAATTCAATAGTTTCAGGAAAATTGTGTCCTGTATCTATATGCATTAATGGAAATGGAATTTTTGCAGGATAAAAAGCTTTTTGAGCCAATCTAACCAACGTTATAGAATCTTTTCCTCCGGAAAATAACAACACAGGTTTTTTAAACTGTGCAGCAACTTCTCTTATAATATAAATTGCCTCGTTTTCTAATTGATTTATGTATAATTTATCTGTCATAATTCATTTTTTATGAATGTAAACCACATTCTCTATTTTCTAATACTTTTGTTGGATCGAAATATGTAAACTCATTCGGCAACTCGTTTTCTTCTAAATATGCATCTAATTGTGCATCTGTATAATTGTAAAAAGGACTTACTTTTAAAACACCATCTTTACTTAATGAAACCACATTAATACTATTTCTAAAAGCAGTTTGACCGTTTCTTAAGTTTGTAAACCAAACATCTGGTTTATGCTCAGCCATTGCTCTATTAAAAGGTTCTAACTTTACTTGCTCTGTAAATATTTTATGCTGAGGATCTTCAATTTGAGGAATTCCCATAACTGAATCTCTATGCGCTGTTGTTTGTTTTGGCACATATAAATGTACATTTAAACCTAAAGAATGTATTAGTTCATTTGCATGTTTATAAGTTTGCGGCGTATTATAACCTGTATCGCACCAAATTACTTTTAACTCTGGTTCAATTTGCGTACAGGCATGTAAAATAGCAACTTCATACGGTCTAAAATTTGTGGTAATTACTGGGTTTTTTGCTATTGATAATGCCCAAGTAATAATTTCTTGTGGAGATTTACCTTTTAAATCTTCATTTATTTGTTCTATATTATAGTCCTTCATTATTTTCCCCATTTTATTTTATTCCAAATTCTTTCGTGAAAAAAGTACAATACCATTTTTGTTATTAACTCAATGGAACCAATTGATAAAGCTAAGGCAATATGCCCTGTAACCAACCAAGAAATTAGCACTGTATCTAAAGTTCCAATAACTCTCCAACTAATAGTTTTTACAATACTACGTAAAGGTTTTTCAGAATCTTTCGATTGTGCTGTACTTTTAGCCTTTGGTGTTTTGTTTAAAATAAATAATTGATCTAGTATCATTTTTTTCTTTTATTCCATTTTAAGTCGCAAACATACACTTTTTTTATTAGCCTACCAATTCGATAGACTAATAGATTAGTATTATGCTGAATTTTAACATATTATTAAAAATTTTATAAAATTTTAGCTATTCAAGGCTTGTTCTATATCTTGAAGTATATCATTCACATTCTCCAATCCAACTGAAATTCGAACTAACCCTGGAGTAATTCCGGCGGCTAAACGTTCTTTTTCACTTAATTTACTATGTGTTGTTGATGCTGGATGCGTTACAATTGTTCTAGTATCTCCTAAGTTAGCCGAAAGCGAACACATTTTAATAGCATTTAAAAACTTCCTTCCAGCTTCAATCCCTCCTTTTACTTCAATAGCAATAATATTTCCACCTAGCTTCATTTGCTTTTTGGCAATTTTATATTGAGGATGCGATGTTAAAAATGGATATTTAACCTTTAAAATATTTACATTACTTTCTAACGCCTCAGCAATTTTAAGTGCATTTTCGCAATGTCTGTCAACCCTTACAGCCAAAGTTTCTAAACTTTTACTTAAAGTCCAAGCGTTAAATGGCGACATTGCCGGCCCAGTATTACGTGAAAATAAATAAATTTCTCTAACCAGTTCTGACTTACCAACTACAACACCTCCTAAAACCCTTCCTTGTCCATCCATTAACTTAGTTGCAGAATGTACAACTAAATCTGCTCCAAACTTAATTGGTTGTTGAATATATGGTGTTGCAAAACAATTATCAATAATTAATAGTAGCTTGTGTTTTTTTGCTATTTCTGCCAACACTTCTAAATCTATAATATCTACACCCGGATTTGTAGGTGATTCTGCATATAATATTTTTGTTGAAGGTTTTATTAAACTTTCAATTTCATCTGGATTGTTAATATCAAAGTATGACGTTTCTATATTCCATTTTGGAAAATATTTTGTAAATAAGGTATGTGTAGACCCAAAAACCGAACGCGCAGAAACAATATGATCTCCACTACTTAATAACGCAGCGAAAGTTGAAAATATAGCCGCCATACCAGTAGCAAAAGCATAACCATCTTCAGCACCTTCCATTGCAATTACTTTTTCTACAAATTCTGTAGTGTTTGGATTGCTAAAACGCGAATAAATATTTCTATCTTTTTCTTCACTAAAAGAAGCCCTCATATCTTCTGCATCTTCAAAAACAAAACTCGAAGTTACATACATAGGTGTAGAATGTTCCTGAAATTGTGATCGCTCTAATTGAGTTCTTATGGCTGCTGTTTCAAAATTCTTTTTATCCATTATTAATCTATTATTCTTTTTGGGCGTTCCCTTTGGGCGCGCTATCCGTTATATCTTTTTTTTGCGTTTCACTTTAAAAAAGGATGCCACTACTATCGCTAACGCACTTTTACTTTTGATTTCACCAGCATCTAAATAGCAAATTCGCTCAATCTAATTCCTGCTACTTATTAATTTTTTTCGGCCAATCTTAAAATATCCCCAAAAACACCACGTGCTGTTACTGCTGCTCCAGCTCCAGCTCCTTGAATTACAATTGGTTTTTCGCCATAAGATTCTGTAAATACTTCAAAAATAGCATCAGCTCCTTGTATTTGACCCAAAGCACTATTGGCTGGTACAGAAATTAATTTTACCTCTAATACACCTTTTTCTTCTTGTAAATTACCCGATAAATCTCCAATATACCTTAATACATGACCTTCTTTTTGATTGTCTTTAATATTCTGATAATATGCATCCATTTCATTTAGTTTACCTAAAAATTCTGATGCAGTACCTTCGCGTAATTCTTCTGGAATTAAATTTTCAATTTTAACATCTGTAAATTCATTTTGTAAATCCAATTCACGTGCTAATATCAATAATTTTCTACCAACATCGTTTCCACATAAATCTTCACGCGGATCTGGCTCTGTATATCCATTTTCTATAGCTTCTTTTAAAACTAGACTAAACGGACGATCTTGTGCTGAATAATTATTAAATAAATAACTTAACGAACCTGAAAATACACCTCTTATCCCTGTTATATTTTCTCCAGAATCGTGCAATAGTTTTATAGTATCTATTAATGGTAGTCCAGCACCAACATTAGTTTCGTATAAATACGTTTTTTTATTTTTACTTAATTTTTCTCTTAATTCTTTATAAAAAGAATAATCTAATGTATTTGCAATTTTATTTGAAGAAATTAAATCGAAACCATCTTCAACCAATTCTATATAATGTTTAACAAACTCGCTACTTACGGTATTATCAATTGCAATTAAGTTTTCTAAATGAAATTTTTCAGCATATTCTAAAATATTTTGAATACTGTTTTCTACGTCACTTTTCTCTAAGTCTTTTTCCCAATCTGTAGAAACACCATTTTTATTCAATAATACTTTTGATGAATTGGCTACTGCAAAAATATTTAAGTTGATATTTTTACGTTTAATAATATTTTCTTTGCTCTTTAAAATTTGATTTATAAGCGTTCCTCCTACTAAACCTTTTCCAAAAATAGCTATATTTACATTTTTTGAAACCCCAAAAATCTCTCCGTGAATAACATTTACAGCCTTTTTTAAATCGGTTTGTTTTACAACCAAACAAACATTTTCTCCGGTAACCGTATTGTTAATTAATATTGGCGTTATATGGTTTTTAATTAACGCACTATAAGGCTGATTAAAAGAATATAAACTTTGTCCAATAATTGAAATTACCGAAACATTTTCAGTAACATACACCTGACTCACATCTTTACTTTGAAATTCTGTTTTAAATTCTTCTTCTAATACTTTTTTGGCTCTATAACCATTTTTAGCATCTACAATAAAACCAATTCCTCGTTCTGATGATCCTTGAGAAATAATACTTACACTTATATTTTCTCTTCCTAAAGCTCCAAAAATTCTACCATCTACACCAACTTTACCTAATAAACCTCTACCTATTAGGTTTACCAAAGCAACATTTTGTTCAACTGAAAGCGATTTTATACCTCCTCGTTCTGTTTCTTTACCAATTAATGTTCCGGTATTATTTGCATTAAAAGTATTTAGAATACGTAAAGGAATATTCTTTTCAATTAAAGGAATAATTGTTTTAGCGTGTAAAATATGAGCTCCAAAATTAGCCATTTCATTAGCCTCTTGATAGCTTAATTTTTCAATTTTTTTAGCATTCTCTACCAAGTCTGGATTTGCGGTATAAATTCCATCAACATGTGTATAATTTTGAAACTCTTCTGCATTTAAAAAATTAGCGATTAAAGATGCCGTATAATTACTACCGTTTCGTCCTAAAGTTGTTGTTTCTCCTTGTAAATTTGAAGCAATAAAACCTGTAATTATCTGAGTTACATCATCTGGTTGATTTCTAAAAAATTCAATTACATTTTCTTCTGAAGTATTTTCAAAAGGTTGCGCTTTTCCAAACTGATTATTTGTTTTAATTAACAAACGGGTATCTACAAAATTGGCTTTTACACCATTTTTATTCAATAAATTAGCAACCAGTTTAGCTGAAATTAATTCACCTTGAGCAAGTACTTGATCTTTAACTTTTACACTATAATCGCCCAATAAACTAACACCTTTAAAAATCTCTTCTAACAACTGAAATTCAGCAGATAAATCTACCGTATTATCAGCATCTAACTGGTATTTTTTTTAGCTCTTCAAACTCTTCAATATAAGACAAACTATTTTTAGCTTTTTCTAAAATAGACTCTAAATGATCTGTGGTTTTACCACGTGCAGAAACTACTACTGTAATATTGTCTTTATTTTCAATTTTATTTTTAATAATGGCCAAGGTACTTTCTAAACCTAATCCATTTGCTAATGATTTTCCTCCAAATTTTACTACTTTCATCTTATTATGTTTAGAACTTTTGTTAAAAATTGGTTCTATAATTTTTCCTAATTGTTTGTATTCTATTAAAAAAGCATCGTGACCATGTACCGAATTAATTTCGTTATAAGTAACATTTGGCTTTATTAATGCTAATTGTTTGTGTGTTTCTTTATTCTCTTCTGCTGTAAAAAACAAATCTGAATCCACACCAATAATATGAATATTTGCTTTAATTGTATCTAAAACATGGACATCTCGTCCTTTAGTAACATCAATAGTTTTAAGCAACTGATTCATTAACCTGTAGGCAGATAATTGAAAACGTTCTTGCAATTTTTTACCATGATGCAATAGCCAACTCTCTACATTAAAAATCGATAATTCTTCGTTTTTAGAACGTTGAAAACGCTCTTTAAAAGATTCAGGAGTTCTATAACACAGCATTGCATGCATACGAGCATCATGTACTGGATTGTTAGAATTTACAAGAAATTGTTCTTGAATTTGACAGTTAGCTATTAGCCAATCGGTAGCTTTCCAATCGGTAGCAATTAAAATTAAATGTTCTGTAATTTTTGGATTTAATACTGCCATTTCCCAAGCGATTCCACCTCCTAAAGAACCTCCTATCAACGCATAAAGCTCTTTTATTTTTAATTTTTCAAGACCTAATAAAAATATATTTGCTATATCTCGTGCAACAAAATCTTTATAATTCTCAATTACAAATCCATCATAACCATTTCCAGGAATATTAAACGATAAAATTGTGTATTGATTGGTATCTATAACCTTATTTTCTCCAACTAAATCTGTCCACCAACCATCTTTTCCAGCTACATTAGAATTACCTGTTAAAGCGTGGTTTACCAAAATAATAGGAGCAGAATACAATTCTTTACCAAAAACCTCATAAGAAAGTTGAAGTTGCTCACTTCTGAAACCTTTTTCAGAAATAAAATTAGAAAGAGTTATATGTTGCAATTGCTTCATTAATTATTACTTATTAAACTATATTTAATCATATTAAGAATAATAAAACAGATTTTAAAATTCTAAAACACCAATGTTTTATTATCCTTAATGATATATTTCAAACTTTTAGTTTGCTTAAAAAAAATTGTTATGTGAATTTGCAGCTAATTATTTTGAAAACAATTAGGTTTAGTTATCTATCCAAAGTGGGTAGAATTTAGCACCTTCTTTATAAGTTAAAGGGTTGCTAAGGCTTCACAGGGTCTATTCCCTCTGCCTTTCTTGATAACAATAGTCAATATGCTTATGAACTAAGCAACAAATTAACGCAATAATTTTTTCTCAAACAAAATTTAATCTACTATTTTTTTGAAAGCTTGTTCTAAATCTCCTTTTAAATCTTCAATATCTTCAAGACCTACAGATAATCTAATTAAATCTTGAGCAACACCTGCACTTGCTTGTTGTTCAACAGTTAATTGTTGGTGTGTTGTACTTGCTGGGTGTATAATTAATGATTTTGTATCTCCAATATTTGCAAGTAGTGAAAATATTTCAGTTGCATCTGTTACTTTTTTAGCAGCTTCAAAACCTCCTTTTACACCAAAAGTAACCAATCCACTTTGTCCTTTTGGCAAATATTTTTTAGCCAATGCATTGTACTTATTACTTTCTAAACCTGGATAATTTACCCAAGCTACTTCTTCTCTACTTTCTAACCATTTTGCTAATTCTAATGCATTTGCACTGTGTTGTTTAATACGAACAGGTAAAGTTTCCAACCCTTGTATAATTTGAAATGCATTAAACGGACTTAAAGCTCCACCAAAATCACGTAAACCTTCTAAAATTAATTTAAAAGTAAATGCTGCAGCACCTAAAGCTTCACTATATACTAACCCATGATAACCTGCAGATGGTTCCGTAAATTCAGGGAATTTTCCATTGGTCCAATCAAAAGTTCCAGCATCAATAATAGCTCCTCCTAAAGAATTTCCTTGTCCACCAATATATTTTGTTAATGAATGTATTACCAAATTTGCTCCATGCTTAATTGGATTTAACAAGGCTGGAGTTGCAACTGTATTGTCTACTATAAATGGTACACCCGCTTCTTTTGAATGCGCTGCAATAGCTTCTAAATCCAATACATCTAATTTTGGATTTCCTAAAGATTCAACAAAAAATGCTCTTGTATTTTCTTGTACTGCATCTTTAAAACTATCTGGGTTTGATGCATCTACAAAGGTTGTTGTAATTCCTAATCTTGGCAAAGTAACATTTAAAAGTGTGTATGTACCCCCATATAAACTACTTGATGCTACAATATGATCTCCAGATTTTAATAATGTTAACAACCCTGTTGAAATTGCTGAAGTTCCAGAGGCAAATACAACTGCTCCAATTCCTCCTTCTACAGCAGCTAAACGTTGTTGTAAAATATCATTTGTTGGATTATTTAACCTAGCATAAATAAAGCCTAACTCTTTTAAGGAAAATAAATTTGCAGCATGTTCTGTATTATTAAAAACATACGAAGTTGATTGATAAATAGGAACTGCTCTTGTACCTCCATTTTTTGTTGTATCGTGTCCTGCGTGTAAAGCTTGTGTTGAAATTTTTTGAGTACTCATAATCTATAATTTTATTTTTTTAGTTTTATTTTTTAACAAAAAAAGTCCCTTTGGTTTTAGGTATTACCAAAGGGACTTTTATCTAATTAGATTTTTATTTTCCATTTATTTTAGGCAATACCAGTTCATTGTGCTACGCATTATTTGCATACACATTCTAAATTGGTTTGACATATTATTTTGGAAATTAATTCTCATTTTATAGTTGTTTTAAAAATAAAAAACCTCTGATTTTCATCAGAGGTCCGTATTATTTATATTTTATTAAATTTTAAACAATAACACCCTCTGTGTATATTCTACACATCATATTACGCATTATGTTAAACTTAATTGTCATTTTCTTTTGTTTTGGTTCGACAAATGTAATCACATTTTTCTAATATCCAATAAAAATTGTAATTATTTTAAAACTGCTGTTCCAAAACTAACAGAAAAATCTACACACCAAATATTCACTATATTATATTTTGAAATATCTGTATTCTTAGGAATATTATACGTAAAATCTCCTGAAATTCCTTTTAAATCCCCTAAATCTATATATTCACTAGCATTAACATCAGTTGTTAAATAAACTAATAATTTAGGCCCACTATCTGTTTTAAAATTTGAAAATGATAAAACTGATTTTTCTGAATTTACAGATGCTTTTCCGGAAGTTGGATGTGCCCCATCAATAAAATCACCCATTATTAAAGTGGGTTCATTTGTAGTATTTTCTTCATTTAGATTGTTTTCTTCATTTTCTATACGCACTTCAATAACATCCATTTCATCGTTATTTTCTGAACAATTGCTAAATGTTATTACAAAAAGCATTAATACAACAATTTTTTTCATTTTTAATTAAGTTTAGTAAAATAAAAGTCGCAAAAAACTTAAAATCATTACAGAATATATATTTAGAAATTATTTAACAGTTATTTAGCTTTTAGTTTTTAAATTTTCATAAATTTGCAAACGAAATATTTGGAGGAAAAATTTGAACTGATTGCAACCTCATTAAAAAATGCTAAAGCAGTAATTTTTTTTACTCCTTTTAGCGACCAACGCAATTAACAAACCTCTCTTCAAACAAATTAAAATTAAATAATTATGTCATATTTATTCACATCAGAATCTGTATCCGAAGGTCATCCAGACAAAGTCTCAGATCAAATTTCAGATGCATTAGTCGATAACTTTTTAGCTTTTGATTCAAATTCAAAAGTTGCTTGTGAAACATTAGTAACTACAGGTCAGGTTGTATTAGCTGGAGAAGTAAAATCTAATACGTATTTAGATGTTCAAAAAATAGCAAGAGATGTTATTAATAACATTGGATACACCAAAGGAGAATATATGTTTGATGGAAATTCTTGTGGAGTTTTATCTGCAATCCACGAACAGTCTCAAGATATTAATCAAGGTGTTGATAGAGCTACAAAAGAAGAACAAGGAGCTGGTGACCAAGGTATGATGTTTGGTTACGCAACCAACGAAACTGAAAATTTAATGCCATTGGCTTTAGATTTGAGTCACAGAATTTTACACGAATTAGCCGCTTTAAGAAGAGAAAATAACGAAATTACGTATTTACGTCCAGACTCTAAAAGCCAGGTTACTATTGAATATACCGATGATAATGTACCTTTTAGAATTAAAGATATTGTAGTTTCAACACAACACGATCAATTTTTAGAAGACGACACTGAAATGTTAGCCAAAATTAAGGCAGATGTTATCAATATTTTAATACCAAGAGTAATTGCAAAATTACCAGCATCAATCCAAGCATTATTTAATGACAGTATTGTGTACCATGTTAATCCTACAGGAAAATTTGTAATTGGTGGACCACACGGTGATACCGGTTTAACAGGACGAAAAATTATTGTAGATACTTACGGTGGAAAAGGAGCTCACGGTGGTGGTGCTTTCTCAGGAAAAGATCCAAGTAAAGTAGATAGAAGTGCCGCATATGCAACACGCCATATTGCTAAAAACCTAGTTGCAGCAGGTGTTGCAGATGAGATTTTAATTCAGGTTTCTTATGCTATTGGTGTTGCAGAACCTATGGGAATTTACGTAAACACTTACGGAACTTCAAATATTGATAAAGCCGATGGAGAAATTGCTGAAATCGTATCCACACTTTTTGATATGAGACCTGCAGCAATTGAAAAACGTTTAAAATTACGCCAACCAATGTATTTAGAAACAGCTGCTTACGGACATATGGGAAGAGAAAACCGTATTGTAAATAAAACATTTACAAATGTTGATGGCTCTGAAGTTTCTTTAGATGTTGAATTATTCACTTGGGAAAAATTAGATTATGTAGCTAAAATTAAAGAAGCTTTTAATATTTAACTACAAGCTAAATTTCATACATTTTATATAAAACTGTCTAATTATTATTTTAGACAGTTTTTTTTTGAACAATATCTAAACTTAAAGTTGTTCTAAAAAATTATTGAAATTTAACATTATATTAACTAAAATAAATACCCTAAAACAAAGCTTCACAAACATTATTTATTGTTAAATAGTTAAATTTGAAATAATTCAATCAATCTAATAAACAATTAACAATTATGATTAAAAAAACAACGCTATTTACTACCATTTTATGTATTTGCACAACAGTAGTACTAATAAGTTGCATAAACAACAAGGATACAAAAATAAAAATGACAGACACTAATATATTATTACAAGAATGGGCAGGACCGTACGGAGGTGTACCTGCTTTTGATAAAATGAACCTTGCAGATATTAAACCTGCAATTGAAAAAGGTATGGAGTTAAAACTTCAAGAAATTGATGAAATTACAGCAAATACAGATGCTCCTACATTCGAAAACACAATTGTACCTCTAGAAAAATCAGGAGAAGCCTTAGACAGAGTATTTAAATATTATGGAATTTGGAGTTCAAATATTTCATCTCCAGAGTTTAGAGCTATTCAAAGTGAAATGGCTCCAATTATGTCTGAATTCAATTCTAAAATCTCACAAAATTCTGAACTATTTAAACGTATTAAAACCGTTTATAACAACTCCTTAAAAACTCCATTAGAAGCCGACCAACAACGCGTTATTCAACTTATTTATGAAGGTTTTGCAATGGACGGCGCAGAATTAGACGCTGAAAAAAAAGCACGTTACGCTGCTATTAATAAAGAACTTTCTTCATTATATACTAATTTCTCTAATAACATTTTAGCCGATGAAGAAAATTACGTAGTTTATTTAACTAAAGATCAATTAGGTGGCTTATCTGAAGGGATGATAAAATCTATGGCTAAAATTGCCTCAGACAAAGGTCAAGAAGGAAAATATGCAGTTCCAAATACACGCTCCTACATGGATCCGTTCTTAACCTATTCAACCGAAAGACAATTGCGCAAACAAGTTTGGAACAACTACTACTCAAGAGGTGATAATGCCGATGAATTTGATAATAATGAAAATGTTGCTAAAATTCTAAAACTTAGAAAAGAACGTGTTGGATTATTAGGTTACGATAATTTTGGAGATTGGCGTTTACAAAACAGAATGGCAAAAACGCCTGAAAATGCTATGAATTTAATGAATGCAGTTTGGCCAGCAGCCATTGCAAGAGTTAAAGAAGAAGTTGCAGATATGCAAGCAGTTGCAAATGCAAATGGAGATAATATTACTATAGAACCTTGGGATTACCGTTTCTATGCAGAAAAAGTGCGTCAACAAAAATACAATTTAGATTCAGACGAAGTAAAGCAATACTTACAGTTAGATAAATTAACTGAAGCGTTATTTTTTGTAGCAAGCGAATTATTTAATTATAATTTTACACCTGTTCCTGAAGGAAGCGTTCCTGTATTTCATGAAGATGTAAAAGTTTGGGAAGTAACAGATAAAACTACCGGAAAACATATTGGCTTATGGTATTTAGACCCATTTGCAAGACCTGGAAAACGTTCTGGAGCTTGGGCAACAACCTACAGAAGTCATACTACTTTTAATGGCGAAAAAACGGTATTAGCTTCTAATAACTCTAACTTTGTTAAACCTGCTGCAGGTGAAGCTTTATTGGTCTCTTGGGATGATGCAACTACATTTTTACACGAATTTGGACATGCATTGCATTTCTTTTCTTCAAATGTAAAATACCCAACTTTAAATGGTGGAGTTAGAGATTATACCGAATTCCAATCGCAAGTTCTAGAACGTTGGTTATCTACAGATAAAGTAATCAATCAGTTTTTAGTGCATCATAAAACTGGCGAAGCAATTCCTCAAAATTTAGTTCAAAAAATTAAAAAAGCCGCTACATTTAATCAAGGATTTGCAACCACAGAATATTTAGCTTCGGCTATAATGGATATGAAACTTCATTTAGCAGATCCAACAAATATAGATATTGATGCTTTTGAAAAAGAAACTTTAGAAGCTATGGATATGCCTAAAGAATTAGTTATGCGCCATAGAACACCACATTTTGGACATGTTTTTTCAGGTGAAGGTTATGCAACAGCTTATTACGGATATATGTGGGCTGATGTTTTAACAGCTGATGCAGCAGAAGCATTTGCAGAAGCTCCAAATGGATTTTACGATAAAGAATTAGCCGAAAAAATGGTAAAATACTTATTTGCCCCTAGAAACTCTATGGACCCAGCAGATGCTTACAGACTATTTAGAGGTAGAGATGCTAAAATAGATGCATTAATGAGAGATAGAGGTTTTCCAGTTTCAAAAAATTAAAACCCTTAACTTAGGCTCTCAATAGCATAAACTATATTAATGTATTCCAGCTTTACACTTAAAAAAGTATTAAACAAAGTTGGAATACATTTTTTATTTTAAAAATAGCTTAAAAAACATTAACTTGTATAACCAATACTAAACTAACTAGTTATGAGAAACAAAAACATTTTACTTAAAAAAATATTTAATAGAGTTTTTACTTTTATTTTCATAGCTGTAATTGGGTTTCAAAATACTAGTTATTCAAATAATTTAATTGTAAATGATTCAATATTATTTAAGCAGTTTAAAGGAAAGGTAATAGATAGCAAAACAAAAAAACCATTGATTTTCGCTACCCTTTTGGTTAACAACACAAACATAAGTTCAATTACAAATACCCAAGGTGAATTTCAATTAAAAATTCCAACTATTTATAGTACTAATAAAGTTACAGTTTCTTTTTTAGGGTATACAAGTAAAATAATAGATTTTAACAATTTAAATGAAGACAAAATTGTAATTAAACTTGACACCCATATTGAAGAACTTTCCGAAATTAAAATAAACATTGAAGATGCAGATTCACTAATACGTGAAATGCTTAAAAATAGGGAAAACAATTATTTAGATTTCCCTACATCTATGACTGCTTTTTATAGAGAAACTATTAAAAAAAGAAGAAGCTATGTTTCGCTTTCTGAAGCTGTAATTGAAATTAACAAACAATCGTATATAAAATCTAAAAACGATTTAATTAAACTTTATAAGGCTCGTAAAAGCACCGATTATAATAAACTAGACACCATTACTATGAAATTAAAAGGAGGTCCTTCAAGTTCCTTAAAAATTGATGTAATGAAAAACACATTTGCTTTTTTTGGAGCTACTGTTTTTGATAGATATGATTTCAAATTTGACACTTCCACCAAAATTAACAATCGTCCTGTTTACGTTGTAAATTTTAAACAAAAAAAACATATTAAAGATCCTTTTTACTATGGTAAATTATATATTGATGCCAATACCTATGCATTAATTAGCACTAAATTTCACTTAAATCTAGATGACAAACAAAAAGCCAGTCGTTTATTTGTTGTTAAAAAACCTAATAAAGCAACAGTAATCCCTACAGAGGTTACCTACCACATTAATTACAGAACAAAAAATGGAAAATGGCATTTTGGATACAGCAGAATTGAACTAGGATTTAAAATAGATTATGACAAACGTCTATTTAACTCTGTATATAATATAATTATGGAAACCGCAGTTACAAATTGGAAAAAAATTACAGACAATACCATTAAATATAAAGAGCGGTTAAAACCATCTGTAATTTTAAGCGATGAAGCTCAAGGCTTTTCAGACCCAGAGTTTTGGGGTGAATTTAATGTTATTGAACCAGAAAAACCAATTGAAAACGCCATTAAAAAAATTCAGAAACAATTAGAAAAAAATAATCGTGATTAAATATTTTTTAATTATTTAACATAAATTAATTAATTTTAACAACATAAAAACCTCTACAACAACGATCATAAAATTTCTTTAACAAATTTTTAAGATATTTTATATTGAGGTTTAATAATTTAGGCCCTTAATTTTTAATCACAAAAAACGCATGACCCACAAATTTTTTACCACACTGTTAACACTCTTATTAATAGTGGGTGTTTCTTCTCAAGCTGATGCACAGAGAAAGAAAAAAAAAGAACAAGAAGCTGCTGCTGCTAAAGCTAGTGCCGCTGCAACACCAAAGTCCAAAAAAGGCGATATACTTCCTTACGGAAAAGTAATTACCAAAGATGCAAAAACCGATGAAGGTTTATTCAAAGTCCATTTTGTAGATGATAAATACCTATTTGAAATCCCAGATTCTTTATTAAATAGAGAAATGTTAATGGTTACTAGAATAGCAAAAAACACTTCTAACAACAATAGTTTTGGAGGACAAAAAGCAAATACAAAAGTATTACGTTGGCAAAAAAAAGGAAAACAAATTTTACTAAGAGTTGTTTCTCATAACGTTGTAGCTGATGAAAACTTACCTGTACACGAAGCTGTTGTAAATTCAAACTTCGAACCAGTACTATATACGTTTCCTATAAAAGCAATATCAGAAGATAAGACAGCTACCGTTATAGATGTTACAGATTTGTATGCAACAGACGTAAAAGCTTTGGGCTTACCTGATCGAGTTCGAAAAGGTTACAAAATTACAAGACTAGATACTCAAAAATCTTTTATTGATAGCATAAAAAGTTATCCTTTAAATATTGAAAGTAGACATGTAAAAACATATAGTGCAGGTGCACCTCCATCAAACTCTAGCACTGGAACTGTATCTGTAGAAATGAGTAACTCTATGATTTTACTTCCTAAAGTACCAATGAAAAGAAGAATTTTTGACGAACGTGTTGGTTGGTTTACTTCTAGCCAAATAGATTATGGTTCTGAAGCTCAAAAAAGTGAAAGAGTTACTTACTTAGATCGTTGGAGACTAGAAGTTAAAGATGAAGATATTGAAAAATTTAAACGTGGTGAATTAGTTGAACCAAAAAAACAAATAGTTTACTATATAGATAGAGCTACTCCAGAAAAATGGAGACCTTTTATTAAGCAAGGTATTGAAGATTGGCAAGTAGCATTCGAAGCAGCTGGATTTAAAAATGCAATTATAGCAAAAGATGCACCTACTAAAGAAGAAGACCCTGAATGGAGCCCTGAAGATGTACGTTATTCTGTAGTACGTTATTTAGCATCTCCAATACCAAATGCAAACGGACCGCACGTAAGTGACCCAAGATCGGGTGAAATTTTAGAATCAGATATTAACTGGTATCACAACGTAATGAGCTTACTACAAGGTTGGTTCTTTGTGCAAACAGCTGCAATAAATCCAGAAGCACAAAAAGTTGGATTTAAAGACGAAGTAATGGGAGAATTAATCAAATTTGTGTCTTCGCATGAAGTAGGACATACTTTAGGTTTACCACACAATATGGGAAGTAGCTCTGCGTATCCAGTAGATTCCTTACGATCTGCTACTTTTACCAAAAAATATGGTACTGCTCCTTCAATTATGGATTACGCACGTTTTAATTACGTTGCACAACCTGGAGATAAAGATGTTGCAATGATGCCAAACATTGGTGTATATGATAAATATTCAATGAAATGGGGATACCGTCCAATCTTAGAAGCAGAAACTCCTGAAGATGAAAAAGAAATTTTAGATAGTTGGATTTTAGAACATGCTGGTGATCCACTATATAGATTTGGGAAACAACAAAGAAGTGTTATTGACCCTAGCTCTCAAACTGAAGATTTAGGTGATGACGCGATTAAAGCAAGTGCTTATGGTATTTCAAATTTGAAAATTATTATGACAAATTTGGTTGATTGGACTTCTAAAAAAGGTGAAAATTATGATGATTTATCTGAAATGTACGGTCATGTAATTTCGCAATTTAACAGATATATGGGACACGTTTCTTCAAACATTGGTGGTGTTTATGAAGATTACAAAACTTCAGATCAAGAAGGTTTGGTATATACACATGTTGATAAAGACCATCAAAAAAATAGTTTGAAATTTGTAATAGACCAATTATTTGAAACACCTACTTGGTTAATTGATAAAGAAATTATTGGAAAAACTGAGAACTCTGGTAATATGGAACTTATTTCAGGTATGCAATCTAGAACCTTAAATAATATTTTAAATTTAAGCAGAATGAATCGAATGATTGAAAATGAAACTTTAAACGGTTCAGAAGCTTATTCTTTAATTTCTATGATGAGTGACTTAAGAAATGGAATTTGGACAGAATTAAAATCTGGAAGAAGTATTGATACTTACAGAAGAAATTTACAAAGAGCACATATAGAACAATTGGGAAGCTTAATGAACGCTAATGATATAAAAAGTGGACGAGGCGCTTCTTCTGTTACTGTAAAACAATCGGATATTGTTCCAATTGTAAGAGGTGAATTAAATAGAATTAAAAGAGATGCTAAAAGAGTTGCTAATGCTGCTCCAAATACAATTACAAGATATCATTTACAAGATATTACAGAACGTATTGATGCTATTTTAGATCCTAAATAATAAATTAAATTCTTTTGAATTTAACTAAAAAGCCTCCAATTTGGAGGCTTTTTTTTATGATTTAAAATTAGTTACTCTTGTAATTCTAAAGCCGTTAAACCTTGTTCAAAAACAACATCTACAGGAATATTTTGTTCACTTAACAGATCTAAATCCTTTTGTAAATCTTCTGATATAATTCCTTTTTCAGCTACTAATTTAGCAACACCGTTATAATCTCCATTACCTTGTAAGGTTAAAATAATAGTTGACAACTCTTCCATAGCTGTTTGCATTTTATCGTAATTAACTTTATAAGTTCCATCTTCATTTTTTGTAAATGCATCTTTTTCTTTGAAAAAATTAAAACGAATCATATTTGCTTTTCCGTGTGCACTTGAAGCACCAAAACGAACAGATCTAAAAATTCCAGCCATAAAAGTGGTCATATAATCTTTTATATCTCCATCAATTTCTCCTTTTTTATGTAATTGCTGCACCATATACAATCCTAAAATATCAGCTTTCCCCTCTTCTAATGCAGAAGCTAATTCTTTTAAAGAGCTCCTTACTGTTCCTTTACCATTAATGGTATTTTTTATTCCCAAACCATGGGCAACCTCATGAAACATTGTATTGGCAAAAAATGCATCGAAAGTAATGTGCTTACGTTGACTTTCATCAATAATTTTATCAGCAATTGGAATTAATATTTTATCAAATTTTGCACGCATTGCATTTTTTAGTTGTAATCTTCTTGTTCCTTTTTGCAATTGAACTTCTTCATCATTTGGAAGGTTAATAGCTATGGTTTTACCTCCAGAATTACAATCACCAGCATAATAGACAACATCATAAGCATTTAAATCAGAATCTGTACCAGGTGTTTCTGTTTTGTATGCTTCATCAACAGGTAATCCTTTTTGTAATTCTGGTAAAAACTGTGCAAATTTTTCTAATTTTTTACTCCATTCTTGATCTTTTATCAACACATATGCTTCGTATGATGCTTTGTTTCCAAACAATTGATCTTCATACGTTTCAATAGGACCAATAACAATATCTAGCGTATTTGTTTTCATATCCATCCAAGCAAAATCACTTGCCTGATAATCATCATTTAAAAAAGCTTGTGCACGTAATTCTAAATAATTCTTAAGACCTTCATTTTCAGCTAATTTTGAAGCTTCTAATAATAAGCTTGAAACTTCTTTTACTTCCTTTTCAAATTGTTGGTGATACCATATAGTTTTTAAACTTCCTTCTTCATTTCTTCTTATAAAAGTGTATAAACTAGATTTATTTACATCGGAAAAGGCTTCAAACTCTTCTTTTGTCATATCTACAGGATAATAATTTGCACCTAGAGGCTTTTCTCCTATTTCTTCAACAAAAGATTTATTTCCATTTAACCGATCCCAAGGTCCATAGTTTATTTCAGCAAATTTTTTAGTTTCAGCATCATCTATTCTAGCTAATAATTCTTCTTTTTCTCCATATGCTTGATACCAAAAAAGTGCATTCATTTTATCTGCAGCCTTTATTAATAATGGCAACATTTTTTGCTGATTTTCGGTTAAAACACTTAAATCTGAAGTTAATTTAAATGACACATATTTATCTAAATTTTTATTCATTTCAGTTAATTTTCCTTCAACTGTAACTTGCTTTATTGGCTTACGCGCTTCTTTCTCTTCTTTACAAGAAAACAAAATTGTTAAAATAATTAGTGTTGCTATTTTTTTCATTATTGATTGTATAAATTAAAGTATAAAATTAAATAAAAAAATATCAAGCGATACTATAAAAATTAACTTCTCCGAATTTGGTATATAGTCTGATAATAATTTATCAAGTAAAATTAGTATCAAAAAAATGATTTTCAACTTCAAAAAAAACTCAAATTCACATTCTTTAAATCATTTTTACTCAAAACAAACAACCTCCTCTTAAAAAATAAATACCCCCAATTAAAGATTATTTAATCTTTAATATGATTTACTCTTTTTTCTTTAATAAAACTACATTAAAATGTGATTTGTATAATAAAAATGTACTTTATAATGGATTTTTATTATATTTACTGCAACTAACTAATCAAATCTATAATGAATAACGCAGTTTTTAGAAAGTTGTATATGCGAAATTCAGCAATTACTAACTTTGGAATTGTATTATTATTCTCCCCTTACATTGTAAAAGGGTTAACCTTTTTAAATAGCGAATTTCACATACACACATCTTATATAGGAGAAAAATTAACTATAAGAAATTATTTTATTGTTCCCCATTCATCATCATTTTGGTGAAACAAGCACTATGTTTTTTATTTAAAAAAACAGATAATAAATATGGCTACTTTAAAATAATAAAACTAGCTATATAGAAAAAATTACATTTTTTAAAATGTATTAACCATACTACTATAAAATTCAACAATATTATAATTTAATTAAAATTACATTACCTATGAAAAAGTTATTACTTTATTCCGTATTTATTTTTTGCACAATTCAATCGTATTCTCAAGAATGGGAAGCTCTTGGTCCAGACGATTTCAACCAAGCTTCGCCTGCACAAGCTAGTTATACTTCCATAGCTATTGATGGTTCTGGCGTTCCTTATGTAGTTTACCAAGACGGAGCCAATGGAAATAAAGCTACGGTAAAGCAATTTGATGGTACTAACTGGGTTGACGTCGGATCTGCAGGTTTTTCAGCAGGATATGCTTATTATATTTCCTTAGCGTTTGATAGTTCGGATGTACCCTATGTAGTTTACAAAGATTGGGGTAATGGATATAAAGCTACGGTAAAGCAATTTGATGGTACTAACTGGGTTGACGTCGGATCTGCAGGTTTTTCAGCAGGTCAAGCTGATTTTACTTCCTTAGCGTTTGATAGTTCGGATGTACCTTATGTAGTTTACAAAGACGGAGGCAATGGAAATAAAGCTACGGTAAAGCAATTTGATGGTACAAACTGGGTTGACGTCGGATCTGCAGGTTTTTCAGCAGGAATAGCAAGTTATACTTCCTTAGCGTTTGATGGTTCGGATGTACCTTATGTAGTTTACAAAGACGGAGGCAATGGAAATAAAGCTACGGTAAAGCAATTTGATGGTACTAACTGGGTTGACGTCGGATCTGCAGGTTTTTCAGCAGGAATAACAGGTTATACTTCCATAGCTATTGATGGTTCGGATTTACTATATGTAGTTTACAAAGACGGAAGCAATGGAGGCAAAGCTACGGTAAAGCAATTTGATGGTACAAACTGGGTTGACGTCGGATCTGCAGGTTTTTCAGCAGGAATAGCAAGTTATACTTCCTTAGCGTTTGATGGTTCGGATGTACCTTATGTAGTTTACAAAGACGGAGGCAATGGAAATAAAGCTACGGTAAAGCAATTTGATGGTACTAACTGGGTTGACGTCGGATCTGCAGGTTTTTCAGCAGGAATAACAGGTTATACTTCCATAGCTATTGATGGTTCGGATGTACCCTATGTAGTTTACCAAGATTTGGGTAATGGATATAAAGCTACGGTACAGCAGTTTGATGGTACTAACTGGGTTGACGTCGGATCTGGAGGCGGTTTTTCAGCAGGTTCTGCTTATTATACTTCCTTAGCGTTTGATGGTTCGGATGTACCGTATGTAGTTTACTCAGATGAAGGAAATGGATATAAAGCTACGGTACAGCAATTTGATGGTACTAACTGGGTTGACGTTGGGTCTGCAGGTTTTTCAGCAGGAGTAGCTACTAATACTTCCATAGCTATTGATGCTTCGGATGTACCCTATGTAGTTTACCGAGACGGAAGCAATGGAGAAAAAGCTACGGTAAAGCAATTTGATGGCACTAACTGGGTTGACGTCGGATCTGCAGGTTTTTCTGCAGGGCAAGCTAATTTTACTTCCTTAGCGTTTAATAGTTCGAATATACCATATGTAGTTTACCGAGACGGAAGCAATGGATATAAAGCTACGGTAAAGCAATTTGATGGTACTAACTGGGTTGATGTCGGATCTGCAGGTTTTTCTGCAGGTCAAGCTAATTTTACTTCCTTAGCGTTTGATGGTTCGGATGTACCGTATGTAGTTTACCAAGATTGGGGTAATGGAGGCAAAGCTACAGTAAAGCAATTTGATGGTACTAACTGGGTTGATGTCGGATCTGCAGGTTTTTCTGCAGGTCAAGCCGATATTATTTCCATAGCGTTTGATAGTTCAGATGTGCCCTATGCAGTTTACCAAGATGGAAGCAATGGAAATAAAGCTACGGTAAAGCAATTTGATGGTACTAACTGGGTTGACGTCGGATCTGCTAGTTTTTCAGCAGGAATAGCAAATTATATTTCCTTAGCGTTTGATAGTTCGGATGTACCCTATGTAGTTTACCAAGATAGAAGCAATGAATATAAAGCTATGGTAAAGCAATTTGATGGTACTAACTGGGTTGACGTCGGATCTGCAGGCGGTGTTTCAGCAGGTTCTGCTTATTATACTTCCTTAGCGTTTGATGGTTCAGGAAACCTTGTTGTTGTATACAATAGTGTCGGTGCTTTTGCCAAAAAGTTTACCAATACAACAGCGCTTACTCATGTTGAAGTAGATGCCAGTGGTAATTTAGTTTATACCGATTCTGAAGATAAAGATGATGCTCTAACCATTATTGTTAATGGTGCAAATTATCGCATCAGTGATCCAAACAAACCAATTTATGCAGGGCAAGGAGCTATTCAAGATGGTAACGATGTTCTTGTACCGATTGCTTCGGTAACTGGAGTTATTAATATTAATACAGAAAATGGAGATGATAGCCTTACCATAGATTTTTCTGGTGGAAACTTTCAAGTTCCTATCAATTATAACGGAGGAAATCAAAATTCCGTTAACCCTGGCGATATCTTAAAGGTAACAGGCGGAGGTACTTTTAATACAGTAACCAGTAATTTTACTAATGGAAATGATGGTAATATTTTATTAGATGGCAATCAAATTAATTATACAGGTTTAGAACCTATAGATATGACAGGCTCTACTGCGAATAATTTGATTTTAAATCTACCAAACAGTGCTAACCAAGCAGTTTTAGAAAATAATCCAACTGCTGGAACCATTCAGTTTTATTCAAATAATGCCACATTTGAATCTATGGTGTTTTCTAATCCAATTAACTCATTAACTATTAATGGAGGTACTCAAGCCGATATTATAAATATGCAAGGACTTGACGCCGCATTTGATGCCGATTTAACTATAAATGGTGGCGTTGACGATTATGTAAACTTTCAAACCAACCCAACCAGTGTTGGCACTGGAAATATTACAGTGAATGCTTTAGCTATTTCGGTAGCACAAGATATATCAACCACAGGAACTGGTTTCATTTCAATGACTAGTGACTCTAAGATCATTATAAACTCAGCTGCTTCTGTAACTGCTGAAAATGGAAATATTACCCTATTAGCAAATGGAAATACCTCAGGAGACTATGATGGAGTTTTAATATGGAATGGATCTATGGTTGAAACTACTGGATCTGGTAATATTTTATTTACAGGAACCGCACAAAGCCTAGGTACGAACAGTTTTAACTATGGCGTTGTGGTAGAAGGTAATGCACAAGTAATTACTTCAGGCACAGGTGCCATTACTTTTAATGGTACAGGTGCAAGTACCGGAGAAAATTCAAATAATGGAGTACAAATTAGTTTTGGGGCCAGTGTTACTTCTAATGGAGGAGATATTCGTCTAAATGGAGTCGCTGGTGGTTTAGGAAAAGAAAATAGAGGAGTTGCAATATTAGAAAATAGTTCGGTAACCAATGCCTATGCCAGTGGCATTTATATAAATGGGACAGGGAGTACTACTTCAACAGGAAATAGTAATCAAGGTATTTTTATTTCCTCTGGGTCAACTGTTATACAAACCGGAACCGGAGGTATTAGTATGAACGGTAATGGAGGTAGTGGAATTAATACTAACATTGGAGTATTTTTAGATGGTACTAATACAAAAATACAGTCCCAAACTGGTGAAATCTCTTTAACTGGTACTGGAGGAAATGGTACTGGAAACAATAATGAAGGTGTTACAATTACCGGGGCGGCAATAGTAGAATCATCTGCTGGAATAATTGAATTATTAGGAACTGCAACAGGAGGAACAAACTTTAACAAAGGTGTTGTAGTCGCTGGTGCTGGATCTGGAATAAGAAACAATGGAGGAGGAACATTGCTCACAGGAATTGGAGCAGGAACTGGAAATGATAATCATGGTATTCAATTAGAAAATGGAGGATTTATTGAGAGTACAGATAGTGGAACAATCACTCTAATTGGAACAGGAAGTGCAGGAGTAAGTGCTAACCAAGGGATTCTCCTTAAAGGAGCAGGAGCAACTATATCTTCAGTAAATGGAGATATCTCCCTTAATGGAACAGGTGGTAACGGTACTGGAAACAATAATGAAGGTGTTACTATTATCGGTGATGCTTTAATCCAATCAACTGGAACTGGAGCTATTGATATTACAGGAAATGCTACAAATGGTATCAGTTTTAATAAAGGTATTGTCTTTTTAAATGCTGATGCTATAACAGCTAGCGGAGGAATTACAATGCTTGGAAATGGAAATGGTACTAATGATGCAAATTATGGTATATCTATTGAAGGAGGTTCAACTATAGAAGATACCACAAGTGGAAATATTGCTTTAACGGGTACGGGAGGAGATGGATTAAGTTATAATGATGGTATCCAAATAGTAGGGAATTCCGTGGTACGGACAACAAACGCAGGTTCTATTATTTTAGAAGGTAACGGAAGAGGTAACTCTGATTCAAATAGAGGGGTTTTTATTAATGGTTCGGGAACAACTATTAGTGCAGCTAGTGGCACTATAGATATAACAGGGCAAGGTGCTATTGGTGGGTCTGGGTCAAGTAACTTTGGTATCGAAGTAAATGAAGCTACTATAGGAAATACAGGAGCAGGAGCCATTGCTCTAACAGGAACTGGAGGAGACGGAACTTTCTTTAATCAAGGTGTAAGATTAAATAACGGAACACGTATAAATGCTGTTGATGGTAATATAAGTGTAACAGGAACTGGAGGATCTGGTAGTTATGGAGACAATATGGGATTACTAACTATAGGTGATGTTGATATTATTACTAGCGGAAATGGTGCTATCTCTTTAACTGGAAATGGAGGTCAAAGTGATAGTTGGGCCCGAGGAGTAGTATTATTTGATAATACTGGTCTTGTACAGTCTAATGGTGGAGGTATCACTATTAAAGGAACAGCTGATAATACTTCTACTGGAAGTTATAATAAAGGAGTATCTATTGAAGGTGCTACTGTAGAAGATTTGGCAGGAGGTTCTATTAATATTAAAGGAATTGGAGGAATTGGTGATAATGATAATTTTGGAATTGCAATACAAAATGCATCAATTGTAAGGACTAATGCTGGTGAAATCTCTTTAACTGGTACCGGTGGAAATGGTACAGGTAATTTTAACCAAGGAGTTAGTATTTCTTCATTGGCATTAGTAAGGAATATGGGAACAGGGTCTATAAACATAACAGGTACTGGTGGTACAGGAGTTCAACAAAACAGAGGTGTTGAAATACAAGGTTATGTTTCGGTAACTTCCAATGGAGGAAATATTTTTATTTCTGGAACCGGTAATTCTGGAACAACAGGTTCTTTTAATCTGGGAACCAGTATTAGAAATATAGCAACGGTTTCAACAATTGGAAATGGAACGATAACTATAGATGGAACAAGTGGGAATGGAACAGGTGGTAATTATGGTTTGGAAATAAATACCAACGGAACTGAAGTAAGTACAGAGAATGGAAATATAACAGTTAATGGAATTTCTACTGGAACTGCAGGCGGAAATAACTATGGAACATATATTGGCTCTCTAATAAATGCAACTGGCACAGGTTCTATACAAATAAACGGTACTGGAGGTAATGGAACAACTAATAATATTGGGCTTTATCTTAATAATACTACCTCTATAACAAGTGTTGGAGGTAGTATTCAACTAAATGGTACAAGTTCAGCTCTAATTAATCCAGCCATAAATATAACCACACTTATAGGTCCTATTTCAGCAGGAGGAGATATAACCGCAACAGCAAGCTTAGGTAAAATTAATACCCCAACTGGAATACCCGGATATGCAATATTCAATGCTTCAAATACCTTTATTAATGGAATACTTGCTCCAGGGCAATCGCCAGGACAAGTCACTGTTAATGGAAACTTTACATTAAGTTCTGGAGACACGGCAGAATTTGAAATAAACAATATAACTACTCCAGGAGTAGATTACGACCAAATTGTAGTAAATGGTACAGTAGATGTAACTGATGCAACCTTAACCATGGTTAATAATTTTGTTGGAACCCTTCCAGAAGCTAACGAATTTATAATTATCGATAATGACGGTACTGATGCTGTTATTGGAACTTTTAGCGGTCTTCCAAACAATGCATCAATACCTTTTAACAGTCAATTTGTATTTGTAAAATATGACGGTGGCGATGGAAATGACGTTGTATTAGTAGTAGATTCAATGCCAACAGCAATTTGTCAAAATTTTACAGCACAATTAAACGCTACAGGTAATGTTACAATTTTACCTTCTGATATAGATAATGGATCCTTTGATCCAGATGGCCCCGTAAGTTTAGCAATAGATAATGCTACTTTTTCTTGTACCGATATAGGAGAACACATAGTTACACTAACTATTACAGATAGCACTGGTAATACTGACTATTGCACTGCTACAGTAACGGTTGAAGATAACATTCCTCCAACAGTTTTGACAAAAGACGTTACCGTACAATTAGATGAAAATGGAGAAGCTATTATAACACCAAATGATTTTGACAATGGTTCTACCGATAATTGTAAAATATCAATACTCGGTCTCAAATTTGGCACTAGGTTATCTTATATTGATCAGGTTTTAGATTGCTCTCATATTGGAGAAAATACTATTGAATTTATAGTTAAAGATACCAGTAATAATAAATCCAGTTGTTTTGCTACTGTTACTGTTGTAGATTCGATCTCATCAACAGTATTAACTCAAAACATTACAATACAATTAGATGCTGATGGAAATGCTACTATTACTGCAGACCAAATAGACAATGGTTCATTTGACAACTGTAGTATCGAAACATTAGAAATTGACAATACAACATTTAATTGTTCAAATATTGGTGAAAACACCGTAACATTAAAAGCAACTGATACCAATGGTAATGTTTCAACAAAAACAGCAATTATTACTATTGAAGATACTACTGCTCCAACAGTAGTTACTCAGAATATCACAATACAAGTAGGTAGTGAAGGAATGGTTAGTATTACCCCAGATCAAATAGACAACGGTTCATCAGATAATTGTAATATTGACACCTTGGAATTAGACATCTCTACATTTGATTGTACAAACCTTGGAGAAAATACGGTTACTTTAACTGCAACCGATGCTAGTGGAAATAGCACAATAGCAACCGCCATTGTAACTATTGAAGACACTATTGCTCCAACTGTGATAACACAAGATGTTACCGTTGAATTAGATGCTGATGGAAATGCGACAATTACTGCAAACCAAATAGACAATGGCTCGTTTGACAACTGTAATATTGAAACATTAGAAATTGACAATACAACATTTAATTGTTCAAATATTGGTGAAAATACTGTAACATTAACAGCAACTGATACCAGTGGTAATGTTTCAACAAAAACAGCAATTATTACTATTGAAGATACTACTGCTCCAACATTAATTACTCAAAATATTACAGTTGAATTAGATACTGATGGAAATACCACTATTACTGCAGACCAAATAGACAATGGCTCGTTTGACAACTGTAGTATTGAAACATTAGAAATTGACAATACAACATTTAATTGCTCAAATATTGGTGAAAACACTGTAACATTAACAGCAACTGATACCAGTGGTAATGTTTCAACAAAAACAGCAATTATTACTATTGAAGATACTACTGCTCCAACATTAATTACTCAAAATATTACAGTTGAATTAGATACTGATGGAAATGCTACTATTACTGCTGACCAAATAGACAATGGCTCGTTTGACAATTGTAGTATCCAAACATTAGAAATTGACAATACAACGTTTAATTGTTCAAATATTGGTGAAAACACTGTAACCTTAATAGGAACTGATACAAATGGAAATAGTACAAATGCAACAACCATAGTAACTGTTAAAGAACTAATTGCCCCAACAATTAATTGTGCTGCTCCTTTTACAATTCAATTAGATGAAACTGGAAGTGCAAGTATTACTGTTGATCAAATAGACAACGGTTCAACAGATAATTGCGGAATTGCCTCTATAACAATTGATAAAGACACTTTTGACTGTGCTGATATTGGCGAAAATACCGTTACACTAACTGTAACAGACACAAGTGGAAATACAAGTATTTGTTCAACCATAGTTACCCTTGAAGATATAAGTGCACCAATAGTAATAACACAAAATATCTCTATTGAATTAGACAGTAATGGAAATGCAACCATCGATGCTAATGAAATTGATGATGGTAGTTTTGATACTTGTGGAATAGCTACTATGAGTTTAGATAAAACAACATTTAACTGTCCTATTTTAGGCGATACTACAGTAACATTAACAGTTGTTGACAATGCGGGGAATAGTGCTTCAGAAATGGCTATTATAACTTTTACTTCAGATGATTTAGATAATGACGGTATTGCAGATAGTTGTGATGATGATCTGGATGGTGATGGCGTAAATAACGACATAGATAATTGTCCAACAGTTTCAAATGCGAATCAAGCGGATTTAGACCGTAATGGAATAGGAGATGTTTGTGATAGTGGTGAGTTAGAAATACCGAAAGGGTTCTCTCCTAATGGAGATGGAACTAATGATGAGTTTATAATTAAAGGACTTCATAAATATCCTAATAACAGTATTCAAATCTATAATAGATATGGAAACATAGTTTATGAATCCAAAAATTATCAAAATTATTGGGATGGCGTATCTTCTGGTAAATCTAAAAAATTACCCGCAGCTCCATATTTTTATGTGTTAAGTGTTAATGGAGGAAGTAAAATAGTTAAAGGCTGGTTATACATCAATTATTAAGAAAAATTAAGATGAAAAATATATTTAAACAATTCGTATTTGTAAGTGCTTTTTTAATCATTTTAAAAAGTAATGCACAACAAGACCCATTATACACACAATACTACAACAACTTTAGCTTAATCAACCCTGCCTACGCTGGTAGCCATGGATTATTTACTGCTACTGCGAACATTCGTAGTCAGTGGGCTGGTGAAGCTGGTAGTCCAGAAACACAGACCTTATCAATTCACGGAGCTACTGGTAAAAATGTAGGTTTAGGTTTGTCTATTGTAAATGATAAAGTGTTTGTATTAAAAGAAACTGATATCTATGCAGATTTCTCCTATTCTATTTATCCAAATGAAAATTCCACGCTTGCTTTTGGATTAAAAGCTGGAGGTAGTTTTCTAGATGTAAATTTATTAGAGCTCGGTATTGAAAATGACGATTTGTTTAGTGAAAACATTAATGAATTTAACCCTAATATGGGAGCGGGTGTGTTTTACTATACAGATCGCTTTTTTGCAAGCTTATCTACCGTAAACATTCTAAAAAGCAAGCATTACGATAAAAGCAGTACGGTAGTTTCTAGTGCTTCAGATGAAATGATATTTTATATATCTTCTGGATATGTGTTTGACTTAGGAGATTCATTTAAACTGAGACCTTCTTTTATGTTAAGAGCGGTAAATGATTCTCCGCTATCAACAGATATTTCTGCTAGTATTTTGTGGCTTGATAAATTAGAATTTGGTATCTCACATAGAATTGACGAATCTGTCTCTGGTCTTTTTCAACTTAGATTGACAGACAATTTAAAAATTGGTTATACTTACGATGCGATTACAAATAACCTTTCTAATTATAATAATGGATCGCACGAGTTTTCTATTATTTTAAACCTTAATAAAAACAAAAGAAATGATCATAAAAGACAACCTCCTCTTTATTGGATGAAAAAACAACATTCTGAAGATATTTTGGAATTAAAAAATCCTGAAGAAGAAAATTAGTTTTTAATACTAAAGTTTACAAAATTAAAAAGAGGCTGCCTTAAAAAATAGATAGCCTCTTTGCTTTTGCTAAAACTTACAAAATCTTCTATTTTTTTATTCCATCAATTATATTTTGAATCCTACTTTCTTCAATATTATAATCTAAAGGTACGTTTTTCTTTTCTGGGAACTGTTCAATCATAACTGTTGTAGAAGGGAATGCAAAATCTACACCTAGTTCCGAAGCTAATTTTAAAATAGCTAAATGTA
This sequence comes from Lutibacter sp. A80, assembly GCF_022429645.1. Taxonomy (GTDB): domain Bacteria; phylum Bacteroidota; class Bacteroidia; order Flavobacteriales; family Flavobacteriaceae; genus Lutibacter. The sequence continues at coordinate 3,425,431 of NZ_CP092480.1, read as the reverse complement.
AACTATGCTTAGAGGCTTGTTCTTCAGCCCAACCTAATTGAACAAAATATACATTTAAAAGAATTAATAACGCAGAATCTCCAAAACCTGAAAATTCTACATTAAAAGAATCATCTCGTGTATTTGGATGTAATTCTATAATTTTTCGAACACCTTTTACAAAAGCATCTATTAATTCTGGAGGCGTATCATAACGTAAACCTAAATTCGTATTATATCTTCTATATGCTCTTAATCCTTTATTATTAACAACCATTTCAGATAAAGTACTGTTTGGTATTTGATATACTGAAGTATCGGCAGCTCTTACTGTTGTGGACCTAAAACCTACAGCTTCTACAGTACCCGCAACTATACCAGCTTCTATCCAATCTCCAATATGGAATGGTTTATCTACAAAGATCATTATTGTACCAATAAAGTTCTTTACCGTATCTTGAGAAGCCAAAGCAACTGCAATACCACCAATTGAAGCTCCTGCAATAACTGTAACTGGCTCAACTCCAAAAAGGGTAAGTAATTTTAGCAATCCAAGAAACAGCACCAGTCCTTTTAAAAAATTATATAAAATCGGTACTAATTGATCATCTAATTTACCATGTGTAGACTCTGCATAATCAGCATAAATATCAACAACTACTTTTACAAGTTTTAAGAATACATAGATCCAAAAAACTGTAACCATAATATTTAAAGCTAAAAATATAAAAGTGTTTAAATCTAACGGAAGTGCTAAAGAAGGTAATTCTGCTTTTACAAACCAAATTAAAATTAACAAAACAATTGGTCGTGTCAGTTTTTTTAAAGCCAATTTAATTTTATCATTCGACTTTTTAACAATCCAATATTGAACTTTTTGTAAAATATAATAAATTATTTTTCTCAAAATATAAAACATTCCAACACAGATTGCTAATAGAATTAACAAACCAAAATATTTCCACAACTCTATATTAAAAACTTTTTCTCGCCCAATCTCTGGAATAATTTGTTGCAATTTTTCAGTATACCAAGGAAAAACATTATTATAAAGCGTGTCTATATTATTTGAAACCTCAGGAGAATAATACCAGCTATCACCTATTTTTTCAACATAAACTTCAGGCATACTGTATGGAAATAAGACATATCGATACCCCACTTTATAACCTGTTGAATCTGTATACGAATTATCTTTAGGAACTTTAGAAAAGTCTACTTTTAATCCTTTTCCATCTAATATTTTTTTTAACTTAATAGCTATTTCTTCAGCTTCATCACCCTCAAAACCATAAATTGTTTGAGCCGCCTTCTCTGGTTCATAACTACCTGCTTGTAAAAAATATAAATGTGTATAAATTGTAGCATTCGGATTACTTAAATCAACTTTTATTTTATTTTGAGCAATAAGTGTTGAAGAAAGTAATAAAAAAAATAGAACTATTTTTTTCATTTTTAAATCTATTTAAATATTAATATAATTAAAAAGTATAATTGCAAGCATTCAATAAAAACCTAAATTATTACCTTTTTTTTCTTTTATTAAATTTCTTTTTTCTTCTTGAATTAAATGGCACTGCATCATTAAAAGTATCTTTAACTTTTTCAGATTTATTTTTTTTCCAAGAATTAGTTGTTGGAAGCAATTTTTGTAATAAATCTTGTCTTCCTACTTTTAAAAGTGTTTTTCTAATCCAAGCTTGGTTTTCTCTCTTGTACCAGAAGAAAAAACGATGTTGCTCTTCTTTTTCGTGCTTAGATTTAGGTGTTCTTGTAGGTTTTAAAGTATATGGATGAAAACCGCTATAATAAATTACCGTTGCAACCGTCATAGGTGTTGGTGTAAACCCTTGTACTTGTTCTAATTGAAACCCCATATCTTTAGTTTCAGCAGCTAAATTTGCCATATCTTCAACTTCACAAGCTGGATGGTTAGATATAAAATAAGGAATTAATTGTAGGTTTAATTTTTTACGAATATTAATTTTATCAAAACGCTCTTTAAACATATGAAAATATTTAAAAGAAGGCTTACGCATTAACTTTAAAACAGGATCAGATGAATGTTCTGGCGCTACTTTTAGCCTTCCAGACACGTGTTTTGTCATTACCTCTTCAGTATAAGCATCTAGCTCTTTTGGGTCGGCTTTTTTATTAAATTCTGGAACCAACATATCGTGTCTAATACCACTTCCTATAAAAGATTTTTTAACCTTTGGATGTTTATCAACTGCTTGATATAACTCTGTTAATGGTTTGTGTGAAGTGTCTAAATTATGACAAATTACAGGTGAAATACAAGAAGGTGCAACACATCTGTCGCAAATTTCTTGAACTTTTCCTTTCATCTTATACATATTTGCCGAAGGCCCACCTATATCAGACAAATAACCTTTAAAATCGGGCATATTTGCTACTTGATCTACTTCTTTTAAAATAGACTCTTGACTTCTACTTGCTATAAATTTTCCTTGATGTGCCGAAATTGTACAAAAACTACATCCTCCAAAGCAACCTCTATGTATGTTTATAGAGAATTTAATCATTTCAAATGCAGGTATAGCACCTCGCTTATTATATTTTGGATGTGGTAATCGTGTAAAAGGCAAATCAAAAGAAGTATCTATTTCAGCTTCCGTCATTGTCTCATATGGTGGATTTATAATCAACTTTGAATTACCAACATCTTGAAAAATTCTATTTGCAAATAGTTTATTTGACTCTTGCTCAATTACTTTAAAATTAGATGCAAACATTTTTTTATCCTTCAAACAAACTTCGTGTGAATGAATAAAAATATCTTTCCAATTTTTGTTTTTTGGAATTTCTTCATTCTTATCTAATAAAAATGCTGTTTGTTTAATAGTAGTTAAACTAGAAAACGGAACTCCTTTTTGTAATAAATTTACAATTTCACGTAAGGGCTGTTCTCCCATTCCATACACCAATAAATCGGCTTTAGATTCTTCTAAAATCGTAGGTTTTAATGTATCACTCCAGTAATCGTAATGCGTAACTCTTCGTAATGATGCTTCAATACCACCAATTAAAACAGGTACATCGGGAAATTTTTCTTTTAAAATATTACTGTAAACAGTAGTTGCATAATCTGGCCTAAATCCTTTATCTCCATTTGGAGTATATGCATCTTTATCTCTTTTTCTTTTACTAGCGGTATAATTACTCACCATTGGATCCATACAACCACCTGTAACAGCAAAAAACATTTTTGGAGTTCCAAGTTTAGTAAAGTCTTGTAGATTATCATGCACACTAGGTTGTGGAACTATTGCCACACGCAATCCGTAACTTTCTAAAATTCTACCAACAACGGCATGTCCAAATGCTGGATGATCTACATAAGCATCTCCACTAAAAAGAATTACATCTAATTCTTCCCAGCCTCTAAGTTTCACCTCTTTATTAGTAGTAGGCAACCAATCTGAAAGTTTGTTCATCATATTTTGCAAAAATACACTATTTATAATTATTCCGAATTAGATTTTTTTTATGTTATTACTTAGTTGTTATTTTTAAGTAGTTTAAGCTCCAGAGTGTTAACGAATGTTAACGAGTGTTAAGCGTTTAAACCTTTTTAATTTTATAACGTCAAAGAAGTATATTAACACATAAAAATATTTAAATTATGAAAAAATTAGTAGGATTAACAGTTATAATAATGTTCTTTTCTTTAACTATAACTGCTCAAGGGCAAAGACAAAACAAAAGAGCTACTTACACACCTGAACAAAAAGCAACATTACAATCTAAAAAATTAGCTTTACGCTTAGATTTAAATGCTAGCCAAGAAAAAGCAGTTGAAAAATTAATGTTGAAATCTGCTGAAGAGCGTGAAAGCTATAGAACAGAGCACATGAAAAACAAAAAAGACGGTACTGGATTAACTAGTGACGAACGTTTTGAACGTGAAAAATTAAGATTGGAAAAACAACAAGCTACTAAAGCTGAATTCAAAAAAATTCTTACAGAAGAACAGTTTGAAAAATGGGAAACCATAAAAAAACAAACTATGAGAAAAGGTAATAGAGACAAAGGAAATAGAGCCAAAGGAAATTCTAAAGAATCTAGAAATAATAAAGGGCCTAAAAAAGGGTCTAGAAATAGATAAAAATCAGTTTGTTTAGTTTGCTGATATTTAAAGTGTTGCAATATTTTTTTGCAACACTTTTTTTTATAAAAGAAATACTTAATAAACTATAAAAGTTAACTTATATCAATTTTTCTAAACTTCTTTAGCTACTTTTCCAGCTGAAAAAATTATTTTGTAACTATTAAGGTTTGCCCAATGCTAATAGTGTTAGAATTTAAACTATTCATTTTTTTTAGCTCCGCTACCGTTAAACCATATTTTCTTGAAAGTGAATACAACGTATCTCCTTTAACTACAATATGATTTTTTAGATTATTATTTTTAGGATATTCAAAAGATTTTCCTAAAACTTGAGTATCATATTTATGCAAATCATATTTTTCTATTATAGCAATTAATTTTGCAGGATACCTTCTATCAGTCGCATAACCAGCCTCACTTAAACCTTTTGCCCACTTAACATAATCGCCTGGTTTTAGTTTAAATAATTTTGAATATCTAGATCTACTGGTTAAAAATAAAGAATGGTCTTTATACGAGTTTGCAGGATCTTTATACACTCTAAAACATTCCCCTTTTTCATCATCATCATGATACGTTCTATCACCTTCCCAACCTTTATGACATTTTATTCCGAAATGATTGTTAGATTTTCTTGTTAATTGACTGTTACCGCTTGAAGACTCTAAAATACCTTGCGCTAATTTTATACTTGCAGGAATTTTATAGTTACGCATATCTCTCATTGCAGCATCTTTAAACTGCTCTATATACTCTAAAGTAGAATTTTTTATAGTTGAATTGGTATTCGATTGTATAGTTACTTTTTTAGAATCGGTATCTCTTGAAGATTTTACTACCATTTTTTTATGAGTAGTAGTTACCTTTTTTTCTGCAAGCTTTTTTTTAGATTTACAACTTACTAATAAACTGATTGTTAAAACTCCTATTAAAAAATATTTAAGCCTCATCTCTAAACTATTTCTTTTAAATTTTTATTTTTCAAATATACATTCATTCCTTCAATTCCCTGTAAACCTCCGGTATGAATTGCTAAAATATTAGTTCCAGCTTCAAAATAATCATTTTTTATTAAATCCACAATTCCAAATAATAGTTTACCCGTATAAACCGGATCTAAAGGAATTCCAGTTTCTTTTTTAAATTTATTAATAAAATAAATTAAATCTTCTGAAACCTTAGCATAACCTCCAAAATGATAGTCTGTATTTAAACTCCAATTTTTATTAGTTAGTACATATTTTTTAATTTCATGTTTAAGAAAATCTCCTTTTAAAGCAGGAAAACCAATAGTTTTTTGATGTTTTTTTGTAGAATTTATAATTCCTGAAATTGTACCACCTGTACCAACAGCTGAACAAATTACATTGTAAATAGCATCTTCTTCATTTAAAATTTCCTCGCATCCTTTTACCGCAAACTTATTCGTCCCTCCTTCTGGAACAAGGTAAAAATCACCAAATTCTTGCTTTAAATTATCTATAAATACTTCTGAATTTTTCTCTCTATATGCACTTCTAGAAACAAAATGAAATTGCATATTATGTTCTGAAGCAAACCTTAAAGTTGGATTTTGTTGCAATACTTTTTCTAAATCGTTTGCCAATTCATCTCCTCTAATAACTCCAATAGTTTTAAACCCAAATTGAAACCCTGCAGCGGCAGCGGCAGCAATATGGTTAGAATATGCACCTCCAAAAGTTAATAGTGTATTTTTTTGTTGGCTTGAAGCTTCTACAAGATTGTATTTTAATTTTCGATATTTATTTCCAGATATAAACGGATGTAATTGATCTTCTCGCTTAATATATAATGAAACCCCTGAATTGGCTATTTCAGAAAAATGAATTTGTTGTATATTACTTTTTTTAGCTTCTAAGAACACGCTTCAATCTTTTCTTCTAGTTGAGACCAATCATCCATTAAAGTTTCTACTTTTTGTTTTTTAGCTTTGTAGTTTTCGAAAAAATTTGGTTCAGAGGCTTTACTTTCATAATCTTTTTCAAGTGCCGCATCCAATTCTAAAATTTCTTTTTCTAAAGTATCTATTTCAACCTCAATTTTGGCCAGTTTATTCTTTAACTTTTTTAATTCTTTTTCCTCTGCTCTAGATAGTTGATGAGCCTCTTTTTTAACCTTAACAGGTTTTTTATCAACTACCGTTCTTTTTTCTGCTTCTCTTAAATTTTCTATTTGATGTTGTTCCAAGAAAAAATCAATATCTCCTAAATATTCTTTTATCACTTTATCTTTAAATCCATAAACGGTTGTTGTTAGCCCTTGTAGAAAATCTCTATCGTGCGAAACAACAATTAATGTACCGTCAAAATTTTGAAGTGCTTGCTTTAAAACATTTTTTGAAGCAATATCTAAATGGTTTGTAGGCTCATCCATTATTAAAACATTAAATGGAGAAAGCAATAATTTACAAAGTGCCAATCTATTTCTTTCACCCCCAGAAAGCATTTTTGCTTTTTTATCAACGGCTTCACCACCAAATAAGAATGCACCTAACATATCTCTAACACGCATTCTATTAGTATCATTTGCGGCATCTTCCATTATTTCTAAAACCGTTTTTTCTGGATCTAAATATTCCGATTGATTTTGAGCAAAATACCCAATTTCAACGTTATGACCCAATTTTAGGTGTCCACCATGTGCAATTTCGCCCACCATAATTTTAGCTAAAGTCGATTTTCCTTGTCCGTTTTGACCTACAAATGCAATTTTACTATTTCTTTCAATTAGTAAATTTACGTTTTCTAGCACGTGCTTATCTCCATAACTTTTAGATAAATCTTCGGCTTCAACAACAATTTTACCTGGTTCTTTTGAAATTTGAAAACGCACATTCATTACAGCATTATCATCATCATCAACTTCAATACGTTCAACTTTATCCAGTTTTTTAATTAAAGATTGTGCCATTGTAGCTTTATTAGCTTTGGCTCTAAATTTATCAATTAATAACTGTGTTGCCTTAATTTCTTTTTCTTGATTTTTTTGTGCTTGTAGTTGTTTTTCTTTTATTTCACCTCGCAATAATAAAAACTGAGAATACGGTTTTTTGTAATCGTAAATTTTACCTAATGAAATTTCAATAGTTCTATTTGTTACATTGTCTAAAAACATTTTATCGTGCGAAACTAGCACAATTGCCCCTGCATAGTTTTTTAAAAAATTTTCTAACCAAATAATAGATTCAATATCTAAATGGTTTGTTGGCTCATCCAATAATAAAATATCATTATTCTGTAATAATAATTTTGCCAATTCTATACGCATTCTCCAACCTCCCGAAAAAGTACTTGTTAACTTATCAAAATCTTCTCTTTGAAAACCTAAACCTTGTAAAATTTTCTCGGTATTGCCTTTATAATTATAACCCCCTAAAAGTTCATAACGGTGCGTATATTCGTTAATATCAACCATTAAATCGTGATAATAATCACTTTCATAATCTGTTCTTTCAGCTAATTCAAGATTAATTTGATCTAATTTAGCTTCAATTTGTTTTATTTCTTCAAAGGCTTGATACGCTTCTTCTAAAATAGTTCTTCCTTCTTCAAAATCTATATCTTGACGTAAAAAACCGATGCGTACATCTTTATCAAAAGCCATAGTTCCTCCAGAACTTTCTATATCTTGAGAAATAACTTTTAATAAAGTAGATTTTCCTGCTCCATTTTTTCCAATTAACCCAATTCTATCTCCTTTATTTAACTTAAAAGTTATTCCCGAAAACAAATCGGAACCGGCAAAAGAAACCGATAAATTATGTACGTTAAGCATTGTTATTGTAATTTAATGTCTATTTTTGTTTTTCTATAAAACCTTGCAAACTTACTATAAAAATTTTAGCCACTCAATTAAAGTTCTTATTTTAGAGTAAGAAAATATATTTAAAAATGTTTAAAAAAGGATCTAAACTCTACAGTATATTATTTAATAAATGTCCAAGATGCCATGAAGGTGATTTTATGGAAGAAAACAACATCTTAAAGTTTAAAAATGCATTTAAAATGAAAGAAAACTGTTCTAAATGTAATTTAAAATATATGATGGAACCTTCGTTTTATTATGGAGCTATGTATGTTACATACGCACTTACTGTAGGTATTTCAATAATCACATTTATTATTTCAACACTTGTTTTTAAGCTTAGTTTATTAGAGAGTTTTATTCCTATTGTTGTTGTTTTAATATTAACGGCTCCTTTTTCTTTACGTTTTTCTCGAATTATTTGGATCAATATTTTTGTACATTTCGATAAAAAATTTACGAAAAACGAGCAATAGAAAATTCTTTTTCTATAGGTTCTCCACATTCTAAATGATTATAAAGTAATTTGGCTGCTTTTGGTGCTATCATTACCCCACGCGTTCCTAAACCGTTTAAAATTGCCAAATTTGAATATTTTGGATGTACACCAACCAATGGTCTTCTATCCTTTATTGTTGGCCTAATACCCGCAACATGGTCAACTACTTTAAATGGAACAGTAATAAACGTTTTTAATTTTGTTAATAATTCTTCTTTACCAGATTCAGTTGGTTTTTGAGTAGTATCTTTCCAATTAAAAGTAGCCCCTACTTTATAATAATTATTCCCTAAAGGAAGTATAAAAACTGCAGCTTTTATTAAAAAATTAATAGTTAAGTTAGGCGCATGTATTATTAACAATTCCCCTTTTGCTTCTTGCATAGGTAAATAATTAAAATAAGGATTTTGTTTTAATCCAAATCCCTCACAGCATACTATTTTTGAAGCTTTAATTCCATTATACATAACTGAATCCGCTTCAATTTTTAAATTATTGTATTGAAAACTTTCATTTTTAAGAAGTTTTCTATCTTTTAAAGAACTTCTATAATTTTCTAGCAACAATTTTGTATCAATTCTACCAGTATTTTTAAGTTTTCCGTAACCAAAATCTGCATGAACACCCTCATGTTTTTCGTGAATAACCTTAGGCTCCATATAATTTGAAAGCAATGGTTTATCACTTGCTACAAACCAATTATTTTGCTCTTCTATAGATTTAAATATTCGATAAATATCAACTGAATGATGGTATTTAGACTTGAATTCTTTTTGTAAATCCTCATAAAAAGGAATTGCAATTTTAAGTTGACTTATGGCATCCCAAACAGGTGTAAATCGCTTTAAAATTACTGGATTGTACATTCCTCCAGCAACTATTGACGAGTTTTGAGAATTATCTTCATAAATTATGTACGTTTTATTGTGCCTTTCTAACTCTTTCGAAAAAGCCAAACCTGCCAAACCTAAACCAACAATTATATAATCAACTTGCATTTTATAGAATTATTTTTGAATTGAAGAATTCGACACCTGGTATTTAGTGTTGAGAAACGTAACTTTGTTATATTACTGCCTCACAACTTTAAACTTTGAACCTCTCTGCAATTCTGAAATTTTTCAACTTTTACTTTTAAACTATATTACTTCTCAAATGGATGCTTTGCCAAAGGTTTTTTTACAAATGGATGGTACTCTCCTTTTGCGCCAATTGGTTCGGCATGTCTAATATTATGTACAATTTCAATTGCTTGACGTGGTGCATCTATACCATAACCTTTTCCTTTAATTATTTCTTGATAAGAAACCGTGTGTAAATCTGTAAATCCACCACTAAATTCTAGTTCTTCACCTTCAATTGTAATTGACCTATAAGTACGTTGCCCTTTTGCTTTAATTTCATCTGGTAATACATCGTAATTTATAGATAAAAACCAACGAACTCTAGCTTTTTCAAACTCTAAATACCCTGCAGATCTATCGTGTGTATTTACATGGACAGTATTTTGCTTTAAATCTCCAAAAATCCAAGATAACATATCAAAAAAATGGACTCCAATATTGGTTGCAATTCCACCTGCTTTTGACACATCTCCTTTCCAAGAAGTATAATACCAATGTCCACGAGATGTTAAATATGTTAAATCAACATCGTATATTTTATCTTGTGGTCCGTTTTCAATTTTTTCTTTTAAAGCTATAATACTAGGATGAACTCTTAATTGTAAAATATTATAAATTTTATTCCCAGTTTCTTTCTCAATTTCTCCTAAAGCGTCTATATTCCAAGGATTTAAAACCAAAGGCTTTTCGCAAATAGCATCAGCACCTTGTCTTAAGGCAAAACGTATATGCGCATCATGCAAATAATTTGGTGTACAAATACTTACGTAGTCTATTTTTGTTTTTTGCTCGTATTTTAATTTTGAAATATGACGATCAAATCGCTCGAATTCTGTAAAAAAATCTGCATTTGGAAAATAACTATCTATAATACCAACACTATCAAATTTATCTAAAGCAGCAACCAAATTATTATTGGTTTCTTTTATTGCTTTCATATGGCGTGGAGCTATATAACCACTTGCTCCTATTAGTGCAAAATTTCTCATTCTTATTTTGTTATGAGGTTTAATTATTACGTTTACCTATTTGATAATATTCAAATCCTTTTTCTTCTAAATTAAACACGTTATATTGATTTCTTCCATCAAAAATAACTGGAGCATTTAATTGTTTTTTTATTTCTTCAAAATCTGGTGAACGAAATTCTTTCCATTCAGTTAATAGCAACATGGCATCTGCATTTTGAAGTGTTTCATATTTAGAATTTAAATACTCTATATTTTCAACACCTTTTAGGTAGAATACCTGCGCTTCTTCCATTGCTTTTGGATCGTACGCTTTAACTTTAGCTCCTCGTTTCACTAATTCTTTTATAATATATATTGCTGGAGCTTCTCGCATATCATCGGTACCAGGTTTAAAAGCCAATCCCCAAACTGCAAAGATTTTACCTGTTAAATCTTCTCCATATTTCTTTACTATTTTTTCAGAAATAATTAATTTTTGAGCATCATTAACCTCTTCAACAGAAGTTATTAATTTGGGCGTATAATTATGATCTTCAGCAATTTTTTTTAAAGCTTTTACATCTTTAGGAAAACAAGAGCCTCCATAACCACAACCAGGATAAATAAAACTATAGCCTATTCTTTTATCTGAACCAATTCCAATACGTACTTGATTGGCATCTGCACCTACTTTTTCACAAATATTTGCAATTTCATTCATAAACGAAATTTTTGTAGCCAACATAGCATTCGCTGCATATTTTGTCATTTCAGCAGATCGAATATCCATTGCTATAAAACGCTCATGAGACATACAAAATGGAGTATATAATTGCTTCATCTTCTCTAAAGCCGTAGCACCTTCATACCCAATTACAACTCTATCTGGTTTCATAAAATCGTTAATTGCAGCACCTTCTTTTAAAAATTCAGGATTTGAAACTATGTCAAATTTAATAGCAACACCTCTTTTATTAAGTTGTTGTTGAATGGTTGCTTTTACCTTATCTGCCGTACCCACAGGCACAGTTGATTTATCTACAATCACCAACCTTTGTTGCATATATTCTCCAATATTTTCCGCTACTTTTAGCACATATTGTAAATCTGCAGAACCGTCATCTCCCATTGGTGTACCAACTGCAATAAAAACAATTTCAGCATCTATTAATGCCTCTTTTAAATTTGTTGTAAACTGAAGTGTCTCTCGCTCTATATTTTTTTTCACCATAGGTTCTAAACCAGGCTCAAAAATTGGTAAAATTGATTTTTTTAAGTTTTCAATTTTATTAGTATCTATATCTACACAGGTTACTTTATTTCCCATTTCTGAAAAACAAGTACCAGATACTAACCCTACATATCCAGTTCCTATTACTACTATATTCATTATTAATTTATTATCGTTTAACTTTTGATTTGAATTTAACCTTTACCATTACAACTTTCCTTGTACTTTACAATTCAAAACACCTTTTACATCGTATATAATTCCTTTTGGATTTAAATATTTATTAAAATCTATTTCTAAAAATTCTTTATGAGAAACTGCTAATACAATTCCATCAAATATATTTTGAGGTATATTCTTAACAGTCTCAATTCCATACTCTTGTTTTACTTCGTTACTATTTGCCCAAGGATCAAAAATGGTAACATTTGTTCCAAATTCTTTTAGATTGCGTATTACATCTACAACTTTTGTATTTCTAACATCGGGACAATTTTCTTTAAAAGTGATTCCTAATACTAAAATTTTCGAATTTTTAACTTTAATATCTTGTTGTACTAAAAGCTTTACCACTTCAGATGCTACATAATTGCCCATACTATCATTCATTCTCCTACCTGCTAAAATAATTTCTGGATGATAACCAACTTCTTGTGCTTTTTGCGCCAAGTAATATGGATCTACACCAATACAATGTCCACCCACTAAACCTGGCTTAAAAGGTAAAAAATTCCACTTTGTTCCTGCGGCTTCTAATACTGCTTGTGTATCAATATTTAGTAAATTAAATATTTTTGCCAGTTCATTAACAAAAGCAATATTAATATCTCTTTGCGAATTCTCTATCACTTTTGCTGCCTCAGCAACTTTAATTGTTGGTGCTAAATGTGTTCCTGCAGTAATTACAGAAGCATATAAATTATTAACTTTTTCGCCAATTTTAGGCGTAGAGCCTGATGTAACTTTTAATATTTTTTCAACGGTATGTTCTTTATCTCCTGGATTAATACGCTCTGGCGAATAACCTACATAAAAATCTTTATTAAATTTAAGTCCCGAAATTTCTTCTAAAATAGGGACACAAACCTCTTCAGTTGCTCCCGGATACACTGTTGACTCATAGATAACTATATCTTTTTTATTTAAAACATTACCAACTGCTTCACTTGATTTAATTAGTGGTGTTAAATCTGGTTTATTTTTTTTATCAACAGGAGTTGGTACTGTAACAATAAAATAATTACAATCTTTTATTACATCTAATGAAGTAGTACAAAACAATCCTTTTTCACTTTCTGGATTGGTTACAAGTACGTTTTTTAAAACATCTTCTGAAACCTCCAAAGTACTATCTAACCCCTTGTTTAATTCGGCAACACGTTCTTTATCAATATCAAAACCAATAACATTATATTTAGTAGCGAATAACCGAGCTAAAGGCAACCCTACATAACCTAAACCTATAATTGCTATTTTAATTTGTTCTTTCATTTAATTTTTTGAACTTGAATATTTATTATTGTGAATACTCACAATTGTATTTTTTATTATTTTGTAAATACTTCTATACAACTAAACGCCTATTTATACTTTTTAATGTACCACTCCACAGTTTTTAATATTCCAGACTCAAAATTTTCAGCAGCTTTCCAACCTAATTCACTTTCAATTTTACTAGCGTCAATTGCATATCTAAAATCGTGCCCAGCACGATCTTTTACATATTTAATTTGTTCTTTATAACTTATTTTTTTTGGCACTAATTTATCTAACAACTCACATATTTTAGTTGCTATATAATTATTATTGCGTTCGTTCTTTCCTCCTATATTGTATACTTCTCCGCTTTTTCCATAATCGTAGGCAAGATCAATACCAGCACAATGATCTAATACATACAACCAATCTCTAATATTTTTTCCATCACCATAAATAGGAATTTCTTCACCAGCTAAAGCTTTTCTAATAACTGTTGGAATCAATTTTTCATCGTGTTGATGTGGACCATAATTATTAGAGCAATTTGTAATAATTGTATGCATACCATATGTGTGATGGTAACTTCTTACAATCATATCGCTACTTGCTTTTGAAGCACTGTAAGGTGAATTTGGTGCATAAGCTGTTTTTTCTGTAAATAGGCCTGTTTCACCTAAAGTTCCATATACTTCATCTGTAGAGACGTGTAAAAATTTTGCACTTTCGAATCCATTTTTAAATACAAATGGTTTTTCCATCCAGTATTTATAAGCTACATCTATTAACGTAAAAGTACCTTTAACGTTGGTTTCTATAAAAACATCTGGTTCATTTATAGAATTATCTACATGAGATTCTGCTGCCAAGTGAATAACACCGTGTACTATATAATGTTCAAATACGCGTTCCATTAAACCACGATCACAGATAGAGCCATGTACAAAAGTAAAGTTTTTTAATTTTTTTACTGTATTTAAATTCTCTAAATCTCCCGCATACGTTAAAGCATCTACAACTACAATTTTAAAATCTGGATATTTATTAACTAAATATTCAACTAAATTTGAGCCAATAAATCCAGCTCCGCCTGTAACTAAAATAGAATTCATAATTTATTTTATTTTATTTAAACATTTTTTTAAAGAATCTTGCCAAGATAGTATTTCAACATTAAATGTTTGCTGTATTTTATCAGTATTTAATAAACTATATTTTGGACGCTTTACTTTTGAATTAAAATCTTTTGATAGAATCGGTTCTACAATACAACTACTGTTAGTTAAGTTAGCTATTTCTTGTGCAAATTGAAACCAACTACAACTTCCCATATTTGAATAATGATATAATTCAACTTTTTTGTTTTTAATTTTTGGAAGTATTGTAAATATAAGATTTGCTAAATCGGTTGCATTTGTTGGCGACCCTATTTGATCTGAAACTACTTTTACAGTTTTATTGCTTTTAAACAACCTTAACATAGTGTTTACAAAATTTGTTCCGTGTAAAGAATACAACCAAGAGGTTCTTACTATAACCGAATTTTCTGGATTTATTTTTAACAAAGCTTTTTCACCCTTTAATTTAGACTTACCATAATTATTTGTTGGGTTTGTATCTGCTGTTTCTAAATAAGGCCTTTTTGAAGTCCCATCAAAAACATAATCGGTTGAAATATGTATTAATTTAATTTTAAATTGTTTAGAAATACGTGCTAAATTTTCTACTGCTAGATAATTAATTTCAGTTGCTAAATCCTGTTCATCTTCAGCTTTATCAACTGCTGTATAAGCTGCACAATTTACAATTACTTTAATATTATTAGTAGCAATAAAGGCTGCAACAGCTTCCGAATTAACAATGTTTAATTCTTTTTTACCCGTAAAATAACAGGTATAATTAGAATAATTTCTAGCAATATTTTGCATAGCAACACCTAATTGACCTTTTGAACCCGTTACTAATACATTAATCATACAGCTTAAAAGTTGGTTCAAATAAATCGGCTTTATTAAAAGGCTCTTGTACTTTATCTTTTTCTGAAATAATTAATTTATCTTCAGAAAAAACCCAATCTATAGCTAACTCATCGTCATTATATAAAATACCTCGTTCCGATTCTTTATTATAATAAGCATCAACCTTATAGCTAAAAATAGTATCATCACTTAAGGTCAAATATCCGTGAGCAAACCCTTTAGGAACAAAAAGTTGGTGTTTATTTTCTTCGCTTAACTCTACAATAACTTTTTCTCCAAATGTTTTAGAATTTTTTCGAATATCTACAACTACATCTATTACTTTCCCTTTAACAACTCTTACTAATTTAGATTGAGCAAATGGTGGTAATTGATAATGCAAACCACGCAATACACCTTTTGAAGATTTTGCTTCATTATCTTGACAAAAGTCTACTTTATAACCAATAAATTCTTCAAAAATTTCTTTTTTGAAAACTTCATAAAAATAACCTCTATCATCTTTAAAAATAGTTGGCTTACAAAGTATTACTTCTGGTATGTTAGTTCTTATAAATTTCATTAAAAATTTTGTTCAATTTTAGGTTTAAGTTTAGGGTTTTCATCTTTAAAATTGGATTTAAAATTTATGGTTACCAACCTCTAAAATGATGATTTTTCACACTTATCACCTTTTTACCAACTTTTGTAAATATTGCCCGTAATTATTATTTTTATATTCTTCGGCAATTAGCAATAATTGTTCTTTATTTATATACCCCATTTGAAAAGCAATTTCTTCAATACAAGCAATTTTTAAACCTTGTCTTTTCTCTATAGTTTGAATAAAATTAGAAGCCTCTAAAAGAGAATCTTGAGTTCCTGTATCTAACCAAGCGTAACCTCTTCCTAATAATTCTAATTTTAAATTATGCTGCTCTAAATAGGTTTGATTCACCGTTGTAATTTCTAACTCCCCACGTTCACTTGGTTTTATATTCTTAGCAATTTCAACTACACTATTCGGATAAAAATACAAGCCTACAACGGCATAATTACTTTTAGGATTTTTAGGTTTTTCTTCAATACTTAATACGTTTTTCTCGGTGTCAAACTCGGCTACTCCATATCTATTCGGATCTTGTACGTAATACCCGAAAATAGTCGCTTTGTTAGTTTCTTTTACAGTTTTAACCGCTTCATTTAAACGTTTTTCCATGCCTGCACCATAAAAAATATTATCACCCAGAATTAAACAAACATCATCATCTCCTATAAATTTTTCACCTAAAATAAAAGCTTGCGCTAAACCATCTGGAGATGGTTGTTCAATATATTCAAATTGCATTCCAATAGCTTTACCATCACCTAATAATTTTTCAAAGTTTGGTAAATCTTGAGGTGTTGAAATTATTAAAACCTCTGTAATCCCCGAAAGCATTAAAATAGAAAGCGGATAATAAATCATTGGCTTATCGTAAATAGCTAATAATTGCTTTGAAGTCCCTTTAGTAATAGGATATAAACGTGTTCCTGAACCTCCGGCTAAAATTATTCCTTTCATTTGTTATTTTTTATTATTCTCAACCGTTTTGCATATTAAAACAGAAGGTTTACACCTTTATTATTTAACAACCTAGATTTCAACAAAAATAACCAATTAATATTGAATAGCAATTGCTTTTAATGAAAGTATAATAAGCATACTACTTTAAATTTTACAATAATTTAATTGGATATAAAATTGTTTAAAACACTAAATTTTAAATTCAATAAAAAACATAAAATTCATTAATTTAAGTTTATTAACTAATAATATTCAATAATTTTTGTACTTTTCTAAATTATATTAAAATATATGTAATATAAACTGTTTTTAATACAATAATAAACCACTAACTGTTTTACCTATGACCTCGTCTACCTCACAACATTCTTTTACTCCTGAAAAAATAAACCAAACAGCCTTAAAAGATTATAAAACATATTTAAATTATTACGCTTCAAAAAAGTTAAAACCAATGACTTTTGAAGATTTTTCAAAAAATTACAGCAACTAAAATACCATACAAACCTCTCTGTTCTAGAACTATATAAATTAACTTTCGCTTAATTCTTTATGTTTTTTCAATAGTCAATTATTAATTCTTATTTAATATTCCCTAAATTTGTAAAAAAATTTATAAAAAATAGATGTTAATTATAGGAATTGCCGGCGGAACAGGAAGTGGTAAAACAACTGTTGTAAATCAAATTTTAAATGAATTACCTGCAGATGAAGTTTGTGTTATTTCACAAGATTCATATTACCATGCGACTCATAATTTAAGTTATGAAGAACGTAAAAAAATTAATTTTGACCACCCTAAAGCTATCGATTTCGATTTATTGGTAAGCCACTTAAATGCACTTAGAAAAGGTGAAGTTATTGAACAACCTGTTTATTCTTTTGTTACTCACGACCGTACCATAGACGCTTTAATTACCCACCCCAGAAAAGTAATTATTGTTGAAGGCATCTTAATTTTTAACAATAAAGAATTACGTGACATTTTTGACATTAAAATATTTGTGCATGCTGATACCGACGAGCGCTTAATTAGAAGGGTTAGACGAGATATTGAAGAACGAGGTAGAGATGTAAATGAAGTATTAACCAGATACCAAAATACACTAAAACCAATGCATCAACAGTTTATTGAGCCAACTAAAAACTATGCGGATATTATAATTCCAAACGACAGGTACAATACCGTAGCAATTGATATCGTTAGAACTGTTATAAGCAATAAATTATAATGAAGTTAAAGCAGTTTCTTAACAAACCAATCATAAAAATAATCTCCAATAAATACTTGTTAATTTTAACAACATTTATAATTTGGATGGTTTTTTTTGATGAAAATTCTTTATTAAATCATAGAGAATTTAATAAAGAAATTGAAAAACTTAATAATGAAAAAAAATACTATAAATCTGAAATTGAAAAAGATAATGCATTAATTAAAAATCTTGACGATACTGAAGAATTAGAAAAATTTGCTAGAGAAGAGTATAAAATGAAAAAAGAAAACGAAGAAATTTATATTATACAATATGACACCATAGCAAAATAATAACGTATTTTTATTTTATCCTTATTCAATACTTAAAACTATGTCTAATTTTTTAATAAATGAATTTCAAACAAGTTCTGCGGCCGCTTGGAAACAAAAAATTCAATTTGAATTAGACGGAGCAGATTACAACAAAACACTTTTAACAAATACAACTGAAGGTATTACCATAAAACCTTTTTACCATGCCGATAATTTTGAAAAAGTAGTTGTTCCAACATCAAAAGCAGGTTTTAAAATCTGTAAAACCATCACCATAACATCAGAAACCACCGCTAATTCCGAAGCGCAATCAGCTATAAATAAAGGTATAACAGCACTTTTATTTAAAGCATCAAAACCATTTAACACCTCATTGTTATTTAATAATTTATTAAATAATAATATTGAATTTCATTTCGATTTAAATTTTTTATCAGAAAATTTCATAAATAAACTTTGTAAAGCTTTACAAGCTGAATCTTTTTATTTAAACATTGATCCTATTGGAAATTTAACCAAAACCGGAAATTGGTTTAAAACCTCAAACAACAATTTTACATTACTTGAAAATCTGCTAAAAAAACACCCTGAAACATTTATTTTAAGCGTTGACGCAAGCACATATCAAAATGCAGGAGCAAACTCAATACAACAAATTGCCTATGCCCTTGCTCACGCAAATGAATATTTAACAATATTTGGAGGGGAAATTGGAAACAAAATTCAATTTAAATTTGCTACAGGAAGTAATTATTTTTTTGAAATAGCTAAAATTAGAGCTTTTCGATATCTCTATAATTTAATACTGAGTAAATACAATACTTCTGCCATTGCCGAAATTTACACAACACCAAGTTTAAGAAACAAAACTTTATACAACACTTCAATAAATACATTTCGCTTAACATCAGAAACTGTAAGTGCTATTTTAGGAGGTGCGAACACTATTGCTATTGATACTTTTATTTCAAATTTTGAAAATTCTAATAAAATTAATAAAACTCAACACCAACTTTTAGATGGTTTACAGCAGTTTAAAAACGAAAAAGACGCCGCTAAAGACACTTATTACATTGAATATTTAACAAAACAATTAGCCGAAAAAGCTTTAATTATTTTTAAAGAAATTGAAAAAAGTGGTGGCTTTTTAAATCAACTAAAAGCAGGAACTATACAACGAAAAATTGCAGAAAACGCTCAAAAAGAACAACTAGATTTCAACTCTAAACTATTGTTAGATAAAACGGAGAAAAAATTAAAACCTATTTTAAAACAAAACACAGAAAAAAAATCGCAGAAAACATTAATCGAACCAATACTTCAAAAAAGATTATCTGAAAAAGTGGAACAAAAAATTAGAAGACATGAAGCGTAAAGATTTTTCAGACATAGAAATTACGGCACAAAATAAAAAGAATACTTTTTTTGGGCATGAGAATTATATTGCCGGCACTGCTCCTTTTTTAAGAGGTATAAACACCACAATGTATTTAGAAAAACCTCTAAAAACACAGGTATTAGTTGATTTCCCTTCACCCGAAAAAAGCAATCTATTTATTAAAGAACATATTTTAAGAGGTTACAAATATTTTATATTAACAATCAATACTGACAACTCTACAGGTATAAATTCCGGTATTTTCACACCTTCAATTGAAGCTATGAAAATATTGCTTAAAGGAATTGCTTTAAAAGAATTATCAATTACATTAAACACAAATAACTCCATTTTATCCGTTTTAAGCCTATTTATAGCCGCAACAAAACAACTAAGCATCAAACAGGAATCTCTATATTTATCCGTAAACTTAACCCCTGAAAACTTAATAGTAGATGCTAAATTTAATCAAAACACAATTGAAGCCATCCTAAATTATACAACCAAGAATTTACCCAATTTTAATACTATTTCAATTGACACACATCAAATTAGCAAGGGAAAAACTAAAGAAAATGACATTGCTTATTTTTTAGTTACAACTTTTACACATTTAAATTATTGCATTACAAAAGGCTTCAAAATAGACACAATTGCTTCTAAGATATCTTACAACTACACTATTGAAAAAGATTATTTTCTTGAAATTTCAAAAATAAGAGCTACAAGAATGCTTTGGGCTAAAATGCTACAACAATTTAAACCAAAACAACAACAATCTTTAGCTCTAAAAATCCATTCACTCAATCATTTTAGCAACTATAACAAGGCTATAACTGCTCTATTTGGTGGCATACAAAGCATCGTTTCAACCAATGAAATTTCCCAATTTATTGAGCAAGAAACTTTAATTTCAAAAACAATTGACCCTTGGGCTGGTTCAACCAATATAGAAAAACTTACCGAAGATACATTTAACAATACTTGGCAACTTTTTGAAGAAATCACTCAAAAAAACAGTGAATTTCCTCAACTACAACAGCAAGAAAATTCAACTAAACCTATTTTTAAAACCAAAAACTTACTGGAATTAATTATAAAAAAAATTGAAAAAAATAGTACTTTAGAGCTTCTTTATAAAAATATCAAGAATTAAAACAATATTATCTTAAAATTTACATAATGTCTGACAATTATTTTAAAAATCACCCAAACAAAGAAGGATTTTTTAACGAGTATGGTGGAGCATTTATACCTCCACAATTAGAAGAGGAAATGAAAAAAATTAATGATGCTTACTTTTCAATAAGTAAATCTCATAAATTCATTTCAGAACTTCGTGATATTCGAAAGCATTTTCAAGGCAGACCTACTCCAGTTTATCATTGCCACCGTTTATCTCAAAAATATGGTGGTCAAATTTATTTAAAACGCGAAGACTTAAATCATACTGGAGCACATAAATTAAACCATTGTATGGGAGAAGCATTACTTGCTAAATACATGGGTAAAAAGAAATTAATTGCTGAAACCGGAGCAGGTCAGCATGGTGTTGCTCTAGCTACAGCAGCAGCATATTTTGGCCTAGAATGTGAAATTCATATGGGTGAAGTAGATATTGAAAAAGAATATCCAAATGTACTTAGAATGAAAATTCTTGGAGCTTCAGTGGTCCCAGTAACACACGGTTTAAAAACACTTAAAGAAGCTGTTGATAGTGCTTTTGAAGCTTATTTAAAAGACCCAGTAACTTCAATTTACTGTATTGGATCTGTAGTAGGACCTCACCCTTTCCCTATGATGGTTCGCGATTTTCAACGTATTGTTGGTATTGAAGCTAAAGATCAATTTTTTGAAATGACTGGAGAATTACCAGACAACGTTGTAGCCTGCGTTGGAGGAGGAAGTAATGCTATGGGAATATTTTCTGCATTTCTAGAAAATAAAGAATGTAAACTTTTTGGTGTTGAACCAGGAGGTAAATCGCTAGAAACTTTAGGCGACCATGCTGCAACTATGACCTTAGGTAAACCTGGTATTATCCACGGTTTTAAATGCTATACTTTACAAGATGAAAAAGGTGAACCTGCTCCTGTCCATTCTATTGCCAGTGGTTTAGATTATCCAGGAGTTGGCCCAGAGCACAGTATGTTAAAAGACTTAAAAAAAGTAAATTACACAACCATTTCAGATAAAGAGTGTATTGATGCATTTTTTGAATTAAGCAGGATGGAAGGAATAATACCTGCTCTAGAAAGTGCACACGCAGTAGCACACGCATTTAAATTAGCAAAAGAAAACCCTAAACAATCTATTTTAGTTAATTTAAGCGGTCGTGGAGATAAAGATTTAGACTATGTTGTAGATAATTATGGCATTCCAGAATAAATTAAAAACTTTATTATTATAAACTAAAAAACCCATAACTTAGATTTTATCCTAAATTATGGGTTTTACTAAAATTAAAATGGAGTTTTTGTAATTAAATTTTGTAATTAAACTTAATCATTAATATTCTTTTTTAAAAATTAACTTGAATTCTCGCTTTTACAAACGAAATACTATCATCTTGTCTATAATATAAGTTATCAATATCCATATAAGTATAATTAAGACGGAACATAACATTATCACTCATATAGTAATTTAACCCTATAGAATAATCGATACTTTCTCCACCTCCAACACTATAATTTGTTTGTCCTGCTGCAGCTTTTAAAGGATCAGCATTCCAAAATTTATCTTGCATAAAAATACCATCTATGTCATTTAAATTTGTCTGATTAAAACGCGCTAACAACTCTAAAGATCCTGCTTTAGGACGATTTAAAAAAGCGTAAGAATTATTATAATCATAATTACCCCCTTTTAATAAATAACCAGCTTGTACGTAGTAACCATCAGTTTCAATATCTCTCTGTTCTCCATACCAATCTTCAAGGTCTTGAGGAGATGAAGGCCATCCCCACATATCTGGAGTTGAATTTTCAAACTGAAGCTCATAATTAGAATTACGATAAACTTTATTGTAATAATATTCAGACTGAACCATAAAACGACCATAAGTACCCAACATTTGAGCATTCAATTTAAATTCGTTTCCAGCGTGACTTACAACAGCATTTAAAAATTTATCTTCAGGACCTGCAGCATAAACTACTTCTCTATTATAATCATCATCATTATAGTTTTCATCATAACCATTTGCATCTGGCAATCTATACGAAGCAGAAGCACCAATAATAAAGTTTTTACCTTCTTCAACAATTGGACTATATAATGCTTTTCCAGTAACACTATAACCACCATCACCCATTTCAGTATTACTAATATCGCTACCAAACAAACCTCCTGATATAAAATACTTATCTGAGAATGTTGTATAAGCAATACCTACTGTTCTACCAATACCAAATGCTTCACCAGAAAAAGAATTTCCAATAAATTTAGAATCTTTACTTGAAATAGATCCTTGAATACCAAACGGTTCAAAAAAGTTACCAACTTTAATAGAACTATGATCACTTAAAGCATATCTTAAATAAATATCTTTAGCACTTACTTTATTATTAGCAAAACTAAAATTAATCTTTGCATCCCACTTTTTCCATGAAGCTTTAGCATATAAACGAACATCACTTAAAGTTGTTTTAGAACTTAAATCCGTTGCATCTTCCATATAGTAATCACCATCCATATAAGCACGACCACCAAACGACCACTTATAATCACCATCATTTGTTTTAAAATTAACAATTCCTTTTTCTCCAGTAACTACTCCATTTGTTTCTTGAGCTGTAATAACCCCTGTATACATAAAAGCTAAAGAGACTACTAAGAGCGATATATTTTTTAATTTATTCATTATTTCAAATTTTATTATTACTAAATTTAATTTCTACCTATATAGGTTCCATATCCAAGATCTTCTAATACAGTTTGAGCTGTAACACCTGGTATTGCTCTACCTTGATACTCTAACGAAAGATCTGTTAAGTTGGTAAAACCACCGTCAATAAAGTTTTCTCTTCCTATTTTACCAGTCCATTCACCTTGTAGTGTTCTATTTGGATTATCAAAACGCGATTCTAAACCTGAGTAATAATAATCTCCATTATATTTTTTTAACTGATCTTCAGTATCAAAAGAATATGCGTGAATTATAAAACCAGGACGGTGATACATTTCATTCATCCAAGGAGCAGATAAATCATCATACCCATTTGGAGCACCAGCAATTGAAGGCCCAATAATATGTACATTATTATCTACAGAAAAGTTTAATACATCAGCAATCATATCTGCATCATCATCTACTAGATTATCGTATCCACCTTTCCAAAGCAACATACATTTAGGAATATTTGGTAAAAATTCCTCCAAAAGAAGAACACTTTGCCAAGAAAACGTTTGTAAAATAATACGAGATTTAGTATTTGCCACACCAACTTTACCTGGAGTTGTTGCTATATTTTTTGGGTTATCAGTAGCTAACCAACCATTGTTTTTTAAAACTTCAGCAAGTGTTTTTTCCATACCTGAAAATCTCCAAGGCTCTTTAGTCTCAATATATACTCCTGGTCTATTACCATTATCAACCTCATCTTGAACAAAAACAAACTCTCCTGTTGACTCATCTAAGTCTAAAGTTTCTGTACCGTCTTCTTTTTTATAATAAGGGTTTCTATTTTCATCTCTTTTCACTTTCATACCTTCAGCAATCAGTAACACATCTTTTAAGGTTGAAATTTTTTGATCTATAAATTCTAATCGTGCATTATCTGGCACATCTTCATTAAACCAAGTACCTGCATCAAGCGCTCTTAACTCTTTTAGTGTAAATTTACTTAAATCGTAATCTGCTCTTCCTGGATAAATACTTTCAACATTTGAAGTTCTACGAAGATCATTATCATGTAGTGCTAACAATACTCCATCAGATGTTTTTTGAATATCGATTTCTAGATAATCTGCCCCCATATTACGAGCCCAACGAAAAGCAGCTTCAGTTTCTTCTGGAGCCCAAAAAGTTGAACCTCTATGAGCTATAACAGCATCAGGTGCATCAATTAATAGCTGATCAATTACAGCTTTAGTTTCAGAATTTACAGTTTTTAACTCAATAGATTCTGATTGAATTTCATTACTTAAATCTTTAATATCATCCTCACAACCCACAACTCCAAGGAGCATAATAAGGGCAATACCCACCGGTATTTTTTTTAAAAATAGTTTAGTCATTTATTTAACATTTATTGATTAATACTCTTATTTATTATCTTCACTTGTAAACACCTATTCAACAAGCGATTAAAATCTTAGGTATTTTAAAACGTATATTTTACTATACATGAATACCATTATATCCTCTCTTTTCTTGAACCCAAGAAAAACCAATTAATAAAATTGCGATTACGCAAGAACTTAACAACACTACAAATCCACCAGACCATCCCCAAGTATCTACAACAGCACCCATTGCTATATTAGCAAATAAAGCTCCTCCTAAATACCCAAATAAACCTGTTAAACCCGCAGCCGTACCTGCCGCTTTTTTTGGCACCAAATCCAACGCGTGAACACCTATTAACATTACAGGACCGTAAATCAAGAATCCGATACAAATAAGCGCTATTGAATTCGCTAAAATAGATTGACTTGTCCAATACATATATATTGAAACAAAAACCAATACCATATATATAATACTTACAGGTGCTCTTTTACCTTTAAATACTTTATCACTTAAATATCCACACAAAAGTGTCCCCGGAATACCAGCCCATTCGTAGGCAAAATATGCCCATCCAGATTCTTTAATTGAAAACCCTTTTGCTTCTTCTAAATACAATGGAGCCCAATCTAAAACACCATATCGTACTAAATAAACAAAGGCATTTGCAAAGGCTATAGACCACAATAATTTGTTTTTTAAGATATATTTAAAAAATATTTCTTTAGCTGTCATTTCTTCCTCAAATTTTTCTGAATAATTAGGAGGAAAATCGTTTTTATAGGTTTCAATATTTGGAAGACCACATGATTGCGGAGTATCTCTCAATAAAAACCATGTAATAACAGCAACAGCTAATGCTATAAAACCTGGGAAATATAGTTTCGCATGCCAATCTGCAAAAATAGCAACACCCAAAATCGCTAGTGGACCAATTATACCTCCACCAACATTATGAGCTACATTCCAAATAGACATTTTTGTTCCGCGTTCTCTAATTGAAAACCAATGAACCATAACCCTTCCACAAGGAGGCCATCCCATACCCTGAAACCAACCATTCAGTATTAGTAGAATAAACATTATAAATACTGAAGATGTGGCTAAGGGAATTGTCCCCATTAAAATCATTGTTAATGCCGACAACACTAAACCTGCCGTAAGAAAATTCCGAGCATTACTACGATCAGATACATTTCCCATAATAAATTTACTTAAACCATAAGCAATAGAAACTCCTGAAAGAGCAAAACCTAATTCTGTTTTTGAAAAACCCAAAGCAATTAAATCTGGCATTGCTAATGAAAAAACTTTCCTAACTAAATAATACCCAGCATAACCAATAAAAATACCTACAAATACTTGAAATCGCAATCGCTTATAGGTTGAATCTATTTTATCTGAAGGAAGTAACTCTTTGTGCGCTGCTGGTTTAAAAAAATCTATCATGACATTGATTTATAATTTATTATAGTATATAATTTAAAGTTACATTGATATAACTCTCAACTTGTTGTTTAATCCAATTCTCATCTTTATCTAATGCCTCAGCCATAATTTCAGCTACCCTTGGAGCTATTTTTATACTTTCTTGCGCATCTAATAATTGACATCTTGTTCTACGCGCTAAAAAATCTTCTACTGTACGACACATTTCATTTTCAATAGCCCACAAAACCTGAGCTTCAATAACCTGAAGTTTTTTACTTATATAATTCTTGTTTCCATTTTTTGACGCTAACTCCAAAATAGCATCTTCATCAGAACCATAAAAATATAGAGGGTTATCATAATCCACATTTTCCTTATATCCGTGAATTTTTAAATGTTTTGTTTTTGAAGAAATACGAGGCCACCCGTGATTTTTCTCAGCTTTATCCACTAAATCTTGCCCCATTCTTCTAAAGGTAGTCCATTTACCTCCTACAATAGTTAACAAACCAGAATCTGAGGTATAAATTTTATGACTTCTCGAAATCTCTTTCGTTTTGTTTCCATCTCCTTTTGGAGCAGCCAATGGTCGTAAGCCTGCGAAAACACTCAACACATCACTTCGTTTTGGAGCCTTAGTTAAATATCTACTAGCAGTACTTAAAATAAACCCAATCTCTTCCTCTAAAGCAACCGGTTCTAAAGATTCTTTTTCAATAGGAGTATCTGTAGTACCTACAATCACCTTATTATGCCATGGAACCAAGAACAACACACGGCCGTCATCAGTTTTAGGGATAGTAATAGCATCATCTCCTGGTAAAAAGGATTTATCTAAAATTAAATGCACACCCTGACTTGGCGCAATGGTTTTTTCAGCACCTGGAGAATCCATCTGCAACACATCATCTGCAAAAACACCTGTTGCATTAACAATTTGTTTACCCAACACCTCGTGCTTTTCAGAAGTCTCTTCATCTACAAACGAAACACCTTTTACAAGACCTTTCTCATCTTTAATCAACCCTGTTACGTTACAATAATTCAATACAATTGCACCACGCTCTACGGCACTTTGAAGTGTATTTACTGCCAAACGGGAATCATCAAACTGTCCGTCGTAATAAACCACTCCTGCAGAAATTTTATCAGGATTAATAAGTGAAATACGTTTCAAAGTTTTTGATTTTGAAATTCTTTTAGACCTACCTAAACTAAGTTTCCCTGCCAATAAATCATAAAAAGTTAAACCTACTGTATACAAAACCTCATCAAACAAACCGTGAGTAGGAATTATAAACGATTGACTTTTCACTAAATGCGGTGCATTTTGCAACATTAAACCCCGCTCTACAACTGCCTCTCTTACCAATCCTACATCTCCTTGCGCTAAATAACGAACTCCACCATGCATAAGCTTGGTCGACTTACTTGAAGTAGACTTTGTAAAATCAGACATTTCTAACAAAATAACAGAATAACCTCTTGCCGAAGCTTCCAATGCAATACCAATTCCAGTAGCACCACCACCTATTATTATAAAATCAAATTCTCCTGAATGATTCTTTACCTTCGAAATCATTTCATCTCTTTTCATATTTCAAATATTTTAAACGAATAGCTTTTTTTCCTATTACAGAGTAAAAGTAAATCATTTAGAAACATTTCGAAAGTTTTTTTATGTTTTTTTTAAGATAATATGACTTTTGTCATATTATAAATACATTTCTTTTTTGATAAAAAGGCTAATCAACTGATTATTAAAGGGAAGATTACTAACAAATATAACACCTACACAATAACACATACATACAAACATCATTTTAAAATTTATTTCGAAATATTTCGAAATAAACTAACATTGACGTATATTTGCTAAACTAAAAACTTTACAATGCTTTTAAATATCGCCGAACGCCACAAATTAATTTTAAAAAAGCTTGAAAATGACGGCTTTGTTGAAGTAACAGATTTAAGTCAGGAATTTGGAGTATCTTTAGTCACCATCAGAAAAGACCTAAAAGCTTTAGAAGAAAAAAACTTACTTTTCCGATCACACGGTAAAGCAATACCATCAAATCCCTACACAACCGAAAACCACGTTAATATTAAAGAAAAAATTAACAGGAAAGAAAAAACAAGGATAGCAATTGCAGCAGGTCTAATTCTAAAACCTAACGACAGTATTATTATAGCTTCCGGAACATCTGTTATTGAATTTGCAAAACACTTAAAACCAGTCGATGGGTTAACCGTACTTACAGCATCCCTAAACACTGCTTTAATTTTAGCTGAAAACCCAAATATTGACGTAATACAATTAGGTGGAATTGTAAGAAGAAGCTCTTCATCTGTAATAGGACCAACTAGCGAAAAAATGCTTCAAGAATTTACCTTTACAAAATTATTTTTAGGCGTTGATGGAATTGATTTAGATTTTGGATTAACAACAACAAACTCAATGGAAGCTTCTTTAAACAAAGAAATGATTAAAGCTGCTCAAAAAATAATTGTATTAGCAGATTCTTCAAAATTTGGAAAAAAAGGATTTGGAAAAATATGCGGACTCGAAGATGTTGATCAAATAATTACAGACAAAAAATTAGACAAAAAAACAAAAGACCAATTAGAAGAATTAGGCATTGACGTTACACTTGCCTAAAATTAAAATAAAAAAATCCCGCTTTTAAAATTAAAAGCGGGATTTTTTTTAGTTTTCGCGATAACCTTGTAGCACCTTTTTAAAATACCTTCCTTGACGAGAAGGTGCATAATCCCAATCCGTAAACAACATAGGCGACCAATCTGGATCAAACACCCAAACCGTATATGAAATTCCACGTTCATCTGCATATTTTGTAATTGCATCGCCATAAGATTCATCACTTATAACCGGTATATGAGCCCCCTTATCATCTGGACCACAAAAACCTATTTCAGATAAAATTAAAGGATATTTTTCAGCCGCAAACCCCCAATCTTCAGTCCATTTAACCTCCCAAGGCTTTTCTCTTTTTTGCGGATACGGATGACTTATATAACCAATACCTTCAGCAGCAATAGGATTCTCTTTTAAAGGTGTTAAATCATACCCCCAATTAAAACCAGCCACCAACGGAATAGCCTCACATCCATTTTCTCTAATAACAGCAATAAGCCTCTCCATCAAAACCTTCCATTCACCCCAAGTACACTCACCCAAATCACCATTATTTAAAGTTGGCTCATTAAACAATTCAAAAAAAGCAGCAGTCTCATTATCTTTATACGCTACCGCCATTGTTCTCCAGAAATCCTCCGTCTCCAACATTGTAGTCTCATACATTGGCAGATAGTATTTATCGTCTTTTAAGTTACCAATGCTATGCCAATCTATAATTACATACATACCAACCTCAGCTGCCCAAGCCAAACCATCATCAATCAACTTTAAGTAAGCCTCTTTACCTCGCTCTCTCCATGCCTTAGGATGCACCGGAAACCTAGTTACTGTAGCTCCCCAACTTTTCATCTCCTTAAAATATTCTAAATTCCAACGCCCATCTTTCTGTAATTTATCTGGATCACTAGCATCCAACCCCCTAAAAACAATTGTATCTCCTTGAACGGAAACAAAAGAATTACCCTTCACTGTTATCCTACTTAAAGTATTTGCTTCAACCACAGACTCAACATCTTTCACCTCTTTCTTTTCATTTTTATTTCCACATGACACAAACACCATTAAAAAAATAAAAGTTAACTGTACTATCATTATTTTTTTCATAATTAACACATTTTAATTGTTATCTATTTTTAAACACAAAATATTAGTATCAAAATTACTTAATAACTCATTTTATGTTTAATGAAAAATTTACTTTTTTTGATACAAAAACATCATTTAACCAAACCCAACACGAACTAACAAGCACACCAAACAAGCAACCACCTAAACAACACTAGATTATTTTAGCTAAGCTTTATCGTCTTTTTAAAACAACTACATTATTTTTGCAAAAAAACATCATCAAACATCTGCATCATGAAAGAAATCACTTTAGCCATACTCTTTTTATTAACATTAACAAACTGCTCTAAAAAAACCAACACTTATAAAGATGAAATAAAACAATTTCAATATAAATTAAACACACAATTCGCTAATGCAGAAGAATCACCACTGACAGAAGAGGATTTGAAAACTTTTAAATCTTTAGAGTTTTTTGAAATTGATGAATCTTTTAGAATTGAAGCTAATTTCGAATTAACCCCAAACACACCAATATTCGAAATGAAAACCACCACAGACCGACTTCCCTTATACAAAAAATACGGAATTGCAACATTTACTTTAAACGGCACAAAACTACAATTAAGCCTATACCAACATCAGAGCACTACTACAATATTTAGCGATAACAATCCACTTTTCCTACCTTTTAAAGACACTACAAACGGAACAAGCACTTACGGCGGCGGACGCTATATAGATATTGAAATTCCAGAAAAAGAATCCAATACTATTATTATAGATTTTAACCAATCATACAATCCTTATTGCACATACAATTATAAATTTTCATGCCCTACACCTCCAAGTGAAAACAACCTACCTATTGCCATTTTAGCTGGAGTTAAAGCATACAATAATACACCCCATTAAAAAAGCTCAACTAATTTAAATTTGCTGAACTTTTACAATCTTATATTTTATAAAAAAGAAACCTAATTAATGTTGATTTAAACGAAAATCAGGGTAAGCATCCATACCATGTTCATGAATATCTAGACCTTCCTGCTCTTCTTCTTTAGAAACACGGATACCCGTAGTACTTTTTAGTGTTTTAATAATTGCATATGCAGAAACCAAGCAAGTAACACCTATGGAAACAACTCCAATAGCTTGATACCCTAACTGTTCCCAGCTAGCTAAATCACCAAAAATACCTACAGCTAAAGTTCCCCAAATACCACATATTAAATGAACAGCAATCGCACCAACAGGATCATCTAACTTCATCCTATCCACAAGCGACACACCTAACACTATTAAACCTCCGGCTATAAACCCAATTACAATAGAATCAGTCACACTCATTAAATCAGCTCCAGCAGTTATACCTACCAATCCACCTAAAATACCATTCAAAAACATTGACAAATCAAATTGTTTGTATTTAAATAAAGAAACCAAAAATGCCGACATACCACCTGAAGCCGCAGCTACACAAGTAGTCACCAACACCAAAGATGTAGCTCCTGGATCAGCTGAAAGCACAGAACCTCCATTAAATCCAAACCAACCTAACCATAAAATAAAAACTCCTGCAGTTGCAAAAGGCATATTATGTCCCGGAATAGCACCTACTGAACCATCTTTTTTAAATTTACCAAGCCTTGCTCCTAACAACCAAACTGCTACTAAAGCAGCCCAACCACCTACTGAATGCACTAATGTAGAACCTGCAAAATCATAAAATCCTAACTCATCTAACCAACCAGCTCCCCATTTCCAAGAACCTACAATTGGATACACCAAACCAACATAAACAATAGTAAAAATCATAAATGCACCTAATTTTATTCTCTCAGCCACAGCCCCAGAAACAATTGTTGCCGCTGTTGCAGCAAACATTCCCTGAAACAAAAAGTCAGTCCAAAAAGTATAACCACCATCTGCATATTCAGCAGTTAAACCATTTTCAGGCGAAGTTAGCCCAAACAAATCAACAAAATAATCTGGAATAATTCCAGCTATAAATGACCCTGGGTACATTAAATTAAAACCAACTAACGCATATAATATTAATCCGATACAAATAATAAATACATTTTTAAAAAGTATATTAATTGTGTTTTTTTGCCTTGTTAATCCAATTTCCAACAATGAAAATCCTAAATGCATTAAAAATACCAATGCAGTACAAATCATCATCCATACGTTATTCACTGTAAATAGTGTTTCCTCCATAATAATAGTTATTCTATCTTAATTTTAATTTAATGATTCTACACCTTTTTCTTTCGTTCTAATTCTATAAGTTTCTTCAACATCAGAAACAAATATTTTTCCATCACCAACAGCACCTGTATACGCTGTTTTTAAAATTATATCTATTGTTTTTTCCAAAAAAGGATCGGAAACTACAATTGACAAATACCTTCTTTGCAATTCTGACGTACTATAACTTACACCACGATACACATGTCCTTTTTTCTCATTCCCAACTCCAGTCACATCCCAATAACTAAAAAAGTTAACTCCAATTTCGTGCAAAGCTTCTTTAACTTCAACAAACTTTGATTTTCTTATTATCGCTTCAATTTTCTTCATAATAAAACAGTTTATATAATTGATTTAGTATCAAAAATAAATAAATTTTCTCAACCCCCTAACTTTTAAAGGGGTAAAATATAATTTTTACCATATATTCAATTTTAACCCTAAATATTTATACACTTACACAATGTTAAAAATAAAAACACAAATATGGTCAAAAAAAAATTGCCTAATAACTTTTAAGTTATTAGACAATTTTAAACTAAACCTAATTATAATATATTATAGAGAAAGTATAAATACTAAATATGCATCATCTGTATCTGGATTAAAGATTGCTGAAGCAGAAACACCTAAACTAAATGCATCTGTAATAGTAACATCTTTAGAAGCAGAGAAACCAATATTTGTTAAAGCAAAATCACCGTCCGTGGTATATATTTCATTTCCACCACCAATAAAGGCACCCAACTCAGTTCCTCCAATATTAAACGGAATACCAAGCTCTGTATAAATTGAATTATCATCATCATTATATATATTAGCACCAACCATTAATGAAATCGGAAAAGACTCTACACCATCAAAACTCACTGTAGCTTCACCTACATGGTTTTTCATCATAAAATAACCATCAGAAGCACCATCAACAGGAAAAGCATAATCTGTAAAACCTACAGAAACAGCTCCAAAAGAGTAACTTGCATAAAAATCAAACTCCTGACCAACTACCTGACCTCCAGTTTCATAAGACGCCCATAAACCCATTGTAAAATTCCCTGAAGACATTTCAGCATAAGGTTGTAATGCAGGCGAGTCAGAAAATTCCAAACCTCTCCATACATACCTACTCGCATAATCAACTCCTATATCGAAGCTAGCCTTACTCGACTCTTCTTCCTGTGCATTCATAGTTGAAATTGATAAAACTGCCACAAAAACTAATATTATTCTCTTAATTATTTTCATCCTTATTTAATTTAAATTATTAATATTTTTAATATACAACCTACTAGTTATACACATTAGATTTATGCTCATGAATATCTAATCCATCAACTTCTTCTTCTTTAGAAACTCTTAACCCTATAGTTTTCTTTAAAATAAACAACACTACAAAAGCCATACCTGCAGCCCAAGCTCCAATTGCTAATACTCCAATTGCTTGAACACCTAACAAAGAGAAACCTCCACCATATAATAAACCTCCATCAATAGCAAAAACACCTACCATTAAAGTTCCTAATGCACCACACACACCATGTACTGAAACAGCACCTACAGGATCGTCAACCTTAAGTTTTTTATCTATAAAATCAATTGAAAGCACCACAACAGCACCACCTATTATACCTATTATAAAAGACCCCATTGGACTAACAGCAGCACAACCAGCGGTTATTGCAACTAAACCAGCTAAAGCACCATTTAATGTCATTGAAATATCTGGCTTACCATATTTTATCCACGAAACCGTCATTGCAGAAAGCGCTCCTGCAGCAGCAGCCAAGTTTGTAGTAATTAAAATTCCAGCAACAGCATTAGCACTTCCTCCTGAAATTGCTAATTCTGAACCTCCGTTAAATCCGAACCATCCTAACCAAAGAACAAAAACCCCTAAAGCTCCTAGAACCAAGTTATGACCAGGAATCGCATTTGATTTCCCATTCGTATATTTTCCTAATCTTGGCCCTACCAAAATAGCACCAACCAAAGCAGCCCATCCACCAACAGAGTGCACTACTGTAGAACCTGCAAAATCCACAAATCCAAGCTCAGTTAACCAACCATCACCTTGCCACACCCAGTGACCAGAAATTGGGTAAATTACTACCGTCATTATAAACGAGAACATTATATATGTAGTAAATTTAGTTCTTCCGGCTACAGCCCCAGAAACAATTGTTGCAGCAGTTGCAGCAAATACCGTTTGAAAGAATAAATTATGCATATTTTCAACATCATCAAAAAATAATGTTGGAGTTCCTATAAATGAACCTATTGTGTCTCCATACATAACCGTATATCCAATAGCCCAAAAACCGACACTACCAATACATAGGTCAAGAAAATTTTTCATTATTATATTCCCTGCGTTTTTTCCTCTGGTAAATCCTACCTCAACAAGCGTAAATCCTGCTTGCATAAAAAACACTAAAATTCCGCAGATCACAATCCACATTAAGTCTAATACAGCGTTAGCTTCCATAATTTTTTATTTTTGTAATTAGTTAATTTTTTAATTTAAAGATTCAATTCCTTTTTCTTTCGTTCTAATTCTATAAGCCTCTAAAACTTCAGAAACAAATATTTTTCCATCGCCAACTTCTCCAGTACCTGCTGATTTTAAAATAGCATTAATTGTTATCTCTAAGAAAGGATCAGAAACTACAATTGATAAAAATCTACGCTGTATATCTGATGTGCTATAACTAACACCTCTATACACATGCCCTTCTTTTTCGTTTCCTACTCCAGTTACATCCCAGTAACTAAAGAAATTAACTTCAATTTGATGCAAAGCTTCTTTTACTTCGTCAAATTTTGACTTTCTAATAATAACTTCAATTTTCTTCATAATAAAGTGATTTTTATAATTGATTTCCAGACAAAAATATACTTATATTTTTTTACCCCCTAATTTTTTAGGGGTATAGCAGTTATTTTTATGTATTATTAATTTTTTACCCTATTTTTTTCAAGGGTATCTAAATAATTATATTCTATTTTATCATATTAAGACATAAAGATTCACCTATATTTAAAATACAGGGTAATTAAGAATAAGAAAAGGGGTAAATTAAAATACTTTTGAGAAGTAAAAACCTAAAAACACCGCCAATAAGCCCAAAACAATTGAACCTATTGTATAGGTAAGGAAAGAAAGATAATCACCATTTTTTAAAAAAAGATGGTTTTCGTATACAAAAGCGGAAAAAGTTGTAAAGCCTCCACAAAAGCCTGTAGCTAATAATAAAGCATAATTATTAGAGCCGCTAGTCATTTTGGCAACATAACCTAAAACAACCCCAATAATTAAACTTCCAATTATATTTACAAAAAAAGTACCGTAAGGAAATGCATTTTCTACATTATTTAACCACTTCCCTACTAAATATCGAAGAACACTGCCAAGCCCTCCTCCAAAAAAGACTAATAAAACAGGCTTCATTAATTAAATTTAATTTTATCAACATCTACCCAACTCCATTTACCGGTTACCGTACCTTTATTTAGGGTAATAACACCAGGATTGGATCTTATAATAGTTTTCAGCATAGTTTCATCACCAAAAAGCATATCAAAATCCAGCTTGTATTCATTTTTTATTTTAAGAAAATCTTCATCCATAGAAGCCGAAAGTGCATACACTTGATATCCATTTGCCAAAGCTTTATCTGTAACTTGTTTAATACCTACAAAACCTTGCTTATCACTTATATCTATATTATATGTAATAACTAACAAGACTTTATCTGCTTCTAAAACCTCGTACGTAAGCTCTTCACCTTCGGAAGATTCTAAAAAGAAATCGTGTATTGCAGGCTCTTTTGTTCCTACATATTCCATTTCTACTGGAATATTTTTCCCAATTGCATAAGGTCTAAAATCAATTAATGGTAAATGAATTAATACATGGTATACAATATAAAGAAATATTAAAAAAGAAATAAAAGTACTCCATTTAGCTAAAGCTATACTATATAATGGTGTTATGTACTTATACCCTTTCACTAAAATCAATATAAATACAATTAACACTATATTTTTATAAAATGTACCCCAACTAGAGAGTTTTACAGCATCACCAAAACATCCACAATCCGTTACTTTATTATAATATGCTGAATACCAGGTTAAAAAGAGGAAAACTCCTATTAATACTAGCAAACTCCAAACCGTTAATTTAGGCAAATACCCTACCAACAACATAATACCTAAAATTATTTCTGCTAATATTAACACTATTGAAAAAGGCAACGCATATGGAATTAAAAATTCCAAATTCAATACATCTGCTCCAAAATACTCTTCAAATTTATAAGCAGAACCTAGTGGATCTACTAACTTTACAAAGCCAGAAAAGATGAATGTTATCGACACAAGCAATCGAGAAAGGCGCACTAGTAATTTCATATAAATATTTATTTTTTTTCGTTAATATGTATTAAAGCAAAAACAGCATAATTAATCATGTCTTGATAATTTGCATCTATCCCTTCAGAAACAATAGTTTTACCTTTATTATCTTCAATTTGTTTTACACGCAATAATTTTTGAAGAATTAAATCTGTTAAAGAACTCACACGCATATCTCTCCAAGCCTCTCCATAATCATGATTTTTAGCTTCCATCAATTGTTTAGCAATAACAACGTGCTTATCGTATAATTCAATAGCTTTTTCATTAGAAATATCCGGTTGCTCAACAACTCCTTTTTCTAATTGAATTAAAGCCATTATAGAATAATTTATAATACCAATAAACTCAGAAACCTCACCTTCATCAACTTTTCTCACACTATTTTGCTGTAACTGACGTATACGTTGCGCCTTAATAAAAATTTGATCGGTTAGAGATGGCAATCTTAAAATACGCCAAGCAGTACCGTAATCTTTTAACTTATTTACGTATAGTGCACGACACTTTATAATAATGTCGTTATATTGTTTTGAAGTTTGTTGCATGTACTTTAATAATTTGCGTAAATTTCCAACAAATTTAATGAAATAAAAAATCAATTAATAAATAATGAAAAAAGTTGCAGTTTTTTGCGGTTCTAGCCTCGGTTTTAATGAAGTTTATAAAAATGAAGCCATAAAGCTTGGCAATTATTTTGCCAACAATAATATTGGATTGGTATACGGAGGAGGAAAAATTGGAATGATGGGCATTATAGCTGATACTATTATTGAAAAAAAAGGAGAAGTTATTGGCGTTATTCCTGGATTATTGAGACACGAAGAAGTTGCACATACTAATATTACCGAAATGATTGTTACCAAAACAATGAGTAAACGAAAGGTTAAAATTAGTAAATTAGTTGACGGTTATATTGCATTACCTGGGGGATTTGGAACTTTAGATGAAATTTTTGAAGCCCTTACATTAAATCAACTCGGTATTGAACAAAAACCTGTTGGTATTCTTAATACAAATGGTTTTTACAATCACTTAATAAAACAATTAGATACAATGGTTACAGAAGGTTACTTAAAAAAATCTAATAAAGAGATGTTAATTGTAAGTGATTCTATCGATGATTTACTAACAAAAATGTTCGAATACAAAGCTCCAATGCTAACTAAAGTAATAAATAAAGTAGTAAAATAATGAAGTCAATTAACTGTAATGGAACTTTAATAGACTTAACATCTCCAAAAGTAATGGGGATTTTAAATATTACCCCAGATTCTTTTTTTGATGGTGGCAACTATAAAAATGAAACGGCAATTATTTCGCAAGTTAGAAAAATGCTAACTGAAGGCGCTACTTTTATTGATATTGGAGCATATTCATCACGTCCAGGCGCTAAACATATTTCTGAAAAAGAAGAATTAGAACGTATTTTACCTATTGTAAAAATACTTGTTAAAGAATTTCCTGAAATATTAATTTCAATAGATACATTTAGAAGCAACATTGCTAAAAAATGCATTGAAAATGGCGCATGTATTATTAACGATATTTCGGCCGGTAATATGGATACAGTCATGTTTAAAACAATAGCGCAACTTCAAATACCATATATTATTATGCATATGCAAGGAACACCTCAAAATATGCAAACCAATACAAACTATAAAAATATAGTAACTGATATTTTACATTATTTTTCTGAAAAAATTTATGAGTTACGCGCTTTAGGTGTTAACGACATTATTACAGATGTAGGCTTTGGCTTTGGAAAAACCACCGAACAAAATTATACATTATTAAAAAACTTAGAGCTTTTTAAAAACCTTGAAACTCCTATATTAACAGGTATTTCTAGAAAATCTATGTTATACAAACCTCTTAAAATCACCCCTCAAAAAGCTTTAAACGCAACAACTGTAGCCAATACAATTGCCCTTCAAAATGGAACAAATATTTTAAGGGTGCACGATGTAAAAGAAGCCATTGAAACAATTAAAATCACCAACTTATTACACAATTAAAATGAAAAAATTATTATATATATTAATTGCATTAACCTTATTAAGCTGCAATAAAAAAGAACTTAAAATTCCTGTTTTAGCGGTAAAAGGAATTCAAGAACTACAAGATCATTCGCAAATTTGGATGTTTTTTGAAGTCAAAAACAATGATACAATTGCAAACATAAACAGAAAAAATACTATAAGCTCAA
This sequence comes from Lutibacter sp. A80, assembly GCF_022429645.1. GTDB lineage: Bacteria > Bacteroidota > Bacteroidia > Flavobacteriales > Flavobacteriaceae > Lutibacter. The sequence goes on along the minus strand of NZ_CP092480.1, from coordinate 3,386,503 downwards.
CACATTGGATTTACAATATTGACAGAAAACTACCTTTAAAAGCAATTATCCCTTCCATTAATGAATTTCAACACAAACACGCTAACAGCATTCATTCTAAAGAAGGAAGGTTTGATTATTTTAGTTATGCAGATACCATTGCAGATAAGCTTTCTTTTATAAAATTTGATGGTGTAGCTTATAAACAAGACAGTATTTTATCTAAAACCTATATTAAAGAAAATAGCGAATCGTACTTAAATTACAACAATATCAATCTTCTATTTAACCCAAACAACACGTGGATTAACGATGCTAAAATGGAAGATGGAGAATTAACAACCACCTTACTAGAATTTATAGAATTTTCTTCTGAAGGTAATAAAACCATGCTTCATTTAAATTTTAATCAAAATTTATTATACCAAGATTATTTATATTATTTAACACTAATAAAATCAATTTCAAACCCAGGAATTTTAATTAATAATATCCAATTCATTTTCGATCCTACAAAAGTTCCAGATTGCGGTTGCGAATAACTATTTAGTTGTAATCTTTTTTATATTTTTACCAAAAACTTTTCCATGCTAGATTTTTTAGATTTCACTTTTCTTGACGCTTTAGATATAGTATTGGTTGCTATTTTACTTTACTCTGTATATAAATTACTTAAAGGCACGGTAGCTATTAACATATTTATTGGTATTGCTTTAGTTGTTTTAATTTGGAAAATAACACAAGCACTCCAAATGGAAATGCTAAGTGGCCTACTAGGCACTTTAATAAGTGTTGGTGCTATTGCTATTTTAATAGTTTTTCAACCCGAAGTTAGAAAGTTTTTACTAATGCTAGGTTCTACAAATTTTAGCAACAAAAAAAACTTTTTAAAACAATTAAAATTTCTTAAAACTGAAATTCATACCAATATGGATGTAGAAGTTATTATAACAGCCTGCCAAGCAATGTCTACAACTAAAACTGGAGCTTTAATTGTACTAGAACGCACCCATAATTTAGATTTTGTAAAAAACACTGGAGATACTATGAATGCAGAAATAAATCAACCAATATTAGAAAGTATTTTTTACAAAAATAGCCCTTTGCACGATGGCGCCGTAATTATTAAAGAAAATTTTATAATTGCTACAAGAATTGTTCTACCACTTTCAAAAAAACAACTTCCAGCTAGATTTGGCCTAAGACATAGAGCAGCCATAGGTGTTACTGAAAAAACAGATGCTTTATGCATAGTAGTATCTGAAGAAACTGGTAAAATATCGTATATAAAAGATGGAGAATTTGTACTTTATAAAAATTACAATGAATTGATTGAAACAATTCGATACGACCTTAATTAGCAACTAAAAATTGGCATTTAGTTTAAAAATGTTAAACTCTTTACCTATTTAACACTTAAACTTTGAAACTTAAAAACTAAGAAGCTACCTCACTGGCAAACTGCATATTATACAAGTTTTTATAATAACCATCTTTTTCTAATAATTCCGAGTGAGAACCTTGCTCAACAATCTCACCTTTATCCATTACTATAATTCTATCTGCTTTTTTTATGGTTGTTAACCTATGAGCAATAATTATTGAAGTTTGATGTTTTGTTATTTTATCTGTAGCATCCTGTATTAATTTTTCTGAATACGAGTCGATAGAAGACGTGGCCTCATCTAAAATTAACACGCTCGGGTTACTTACATAAGCACGTAAAAAAGCAATTAACTGACGTTGTCCAGAAGAAAGCATTGCTCCACGCTCTTTTACATTATAATTGTAATCTCCAGGCAAACTCATAATAAATTTATGAATCCCAATTTCTTTTGCAGCATTTTTAACCTCGTCTAAAGTAATTCCCTCTTTATTAAGTACAATATTATTAAAAATAGTGTCTGAAAATAAGAACACATCTTGTAATACAACCGCTATTTGATTTCTAAGTGAATGTAAGGTGTATTGCTCTATATTGTGATTGTCAACACATATTTCTCCTTCACTAATTTCATAAAAACGATTTACTAAATTAATAATAGTCGATTTACCGGCTCCAGTTGCACCTACAATTGCAACAGTTTCACCAGCATTTACATTAAAAGAAATCCCTTTTAAAACCTCCTCTCCTTTTATATAACTAAAACGTACATTTTTAAAAGCAATATCTCCTTTAAAGCTTGTTGCTTCAACATTTCCTGTTCTATCAATTTGACTGTTAGTATCTAATATTTCAAAAACACGATCACCAGCAACCATACCCATTTGAAGCGTATTAAACTTATCTGCAATTTGACGCAAAGGTCTAAATAGCATTTGAGACATCATTATAAAAGCAATAATTTCACCAGCACTAGTAATTCCAGAATTTACAATATCTAAACCTCCATACCAAACCATTAAACCTACAGCAATTGAGGTTAACACTTCTGCAATTGGGAAAAATATAGAGTAATACCAAACTGTTCTAACTTGAGCTTTTTTATGCTTTTCATTAATTTTTACAAAATTTTCATATTCTAACTTCTCTCGATTAAAAAGCTGAACAATCATCATTCCTGTTACACGTTCTTGTACAAAACCATTTAAATTAGCTACTTGAATTCTAACCTCTTGAAACGCTGCTTTTATAGCTATTTGAAACAATTTAGTTGCGTAAATCATTATTGGTAAAATAATAAATGCAATTAACGCAAGTTTCCAATTCATAAACAACATTACAATGGCTACAACCAGCATTTTTAGCAAATCACTTATAATCATAAACAAACCTTGCCCAAAAAATTGTGCTATGGTTTCTGTATCTGACACTAACCTAGTGACCAATTTCCCAACAGAAGATTTATCAAAATAAGCCATTTTAAACTGCAACATATGTTTTTGCAGCTTCACCCTAATATCCATAATAATATGTTGACCTAACCAGTTTACTTTGTAGATAAATAAAAATTGTAGTAGTACCTCAGCCACTAAAAAAGCAACCATAAGCAATGAAAAATATAAAATTCCTTCTTTATCTTTATTTTCAAAATAAACATTTACAATTTCTTGTAACAAAACAGGTTTAGCTATTGAAACTAATGAAAGTAATATTGCTGCTAAGGTACTTATTGTAAATTCCCAACGATATATTTTGGCAAAGGACATTAATCTACTAAAGATTTTTAAATCAAAAGCTTTGCCTGTAACTTTTTTACTCATTTATAAATAGATTTTTCGGATAGCTTACTTCGGTTAAAAATAAACCTTTAGCTGGCGCAGAAGGACCTGCATTTTTTCTATCCTTACTCTCAATTATTTTTTTAAATTCTTCTAATGTTGTTTTACCAATTCCTACCTCTATTAAAGTTCCTACAATAGCTCTTACCATATTTCTTAAAAATCGATCTGCTGAAACATAAAAAATTAACGATTTATTTTCCTGCTCCCAAACAGCTTTGGTAACATCGCAATTATAAGTTCTAACATCGGTATTTGAACGAGAAAAACATTGAAAATCGGTGTAAGTTAACAAAATTTCAGCTGCTTCATTCATTAAATCCACATTTAACTTTTTATTAATAATTTGCCAGGTAGCATCTATTAAAAATGGATTTTTACCAAAATAGATTCTGTATTCATAACTTCTACTTTCTGCATCAAAACGCGCATGGGCATTATCAATAACTTTTAAAATATTTATAATTGCAATATCATTTGGTAATAATGAATTTAGCTTATATTTTACTTTATCAATATTAAAATTTTCTTCTAAATCTAAATGAGCATATAGCTGCTCTGCATGCACACCTGCATCTGTTCTTCCTGCTCCAACAACTTCTATAGGTTTTTTAAAAATTACAGTTAGTGCTTTATTTATTAATTCTTGAATGGTAATTGCATTGGGCTGGTATTGCCAACCATGATAATTTGTACCTTTGTATGCTATTTCTATAAAATATCTCAACTGAAATGCTAATTTTGTATGTCTGCAAATATAAGAGATATTTACCAGTTAAAATTTTTACAATTCATGAAAAAAATACTACTTCTTTCCGATACACATAGCTATATTGATGATACCATGCTTAAGTATGTAAAAAAAGCGGACGAAGTTTGGCATGCTGGAGATATTGGAGACATTAAAGTAACAGATATAATTTCAAAAATTAAACCAATAAGAGCTGTTTATGGAAATATTGATAATAAAATAATTAGATCTGAATTTCCTTTAGATAACAAATTTGAACTCGAAGGTGTTTCCGTTTGGATAACACATATTGGAGGTTATCCAAATAGATACGATCAAAGGATTAAATCTGCAATAGCTGAAAATCCACCTAAAATTTTTATCAGCGGACATTCTCATATTTTAAAAGTTATTTATGATAAAAAATTAAATCTACTTCATTTAAATCCTGGTGCTGTTGGAAAACATGGATTTCACAAAGTAAGAACCATGCTTCGTTTTGAGATAGACAAAGGAAACATTGGCAATTTAGAAATTATAGAATTAGAAAAACGTTAGAAGCAAAAAACCATTTTAATAAAAATTAAAATGGTTTTCCTTGCACTAAATATACTAAGATGTTAGGTTTAACGTAATCTATCTACAGATTTTACAAGCTCTTCATCCTTCTTAATTGCTTTATTAGCCATTACAACTAATACTATTGTTAAAATTGGAATCAGCAACCCAATACCCTTCTCAGAAACATTAATTTCTCCAGATAAGTTTTGTGAAAAATATACGAGAATACCTAATAAAATAAAATTGGTCAAAATTGCTAATCTACCTATAACAAATTGTAATTGTCGCTTTTTAAATTGAAAAACGGCAACAAATGTTAATACGGCAGATAGAAAAAATAATACAGCCATTACAATTAAAAGTGTATTGCTAGTATTAAAAGCATCCATTACAAAAAACTTAATCCCCTCATTATTAACCCATAAATTGAACAGGAAAATACTTCCTCCAGACAATAAGGTTGCTAATAATAAATATATAGTTTGTATTCTTTGAATCATAATTATAATAATGGTCGACAAAAATACGTTTTATTTTTAAAGATTAAAACTATACTATGTGAAATATTTTTATATATTTGCAACAAGTTGCTATTAGCACAGCAATCCAACTACAACTAAAAAACAACCAATCACCACTTATTATAATTCACAATAATACGGTTTTAAAACACAATTTTTAATATACACATATTAACACTAATTACAAATTAACAAATGTTTGAAATTTCCCAACTAAAGGAGAAAACTCTTGTTGAATTACAGGAGATAGCAAAAACTATAGGAGCAAAAAAATATAGTCAATTAAAAAAATTAGATTTAGTTTATTTAATTTTAGACATACAAGCTTCAAACCCCTCAAAAATCACTAAAAAAGAGTCTACGTCTAGTGATAACAAACCTAAACGAAAAAGAATCGTAAAAAAAGTTGCTACACCAAAAGAAAAAAAACCCTTTATTTCTGAAGAAAAAAAAGAAGAAGTAACTACTCCTAAAAAAACTGTAAAACAAAATACAGCAAAACAAGAAGTAGTAGAGCCTCAAGAAATAAAAGAAAATACCAAAAGAGTTGCGCAACCAAAACCTAGAAAAGTAGCTAAAGCAAAACCAAAGACAGAAGTTGTTGCTAAAAAAGACAAAACAGAAACTACTGAAAAGCCTACTCCTTCTAAAAACAAACCGCAAGCCAAACCTGCTCCACAACAAAAACAACCTCAGGCTAATCAACAAAATAAGCCTAAGCAACAGCAAAACAAACAACAAAATAATCAACAATCTAACACTAATAAAGGACAGCGTAAAAACAACAATCGCTATAGAGATCCTGATTATGAGTTTGATGGAATTATTGAAAGTGAAGGTGTTCTAGAAATGATGCCTGATGGATATGGCTTTTTACGTTCTTCAGATTATAATTATTTATCATCTCCAGATGATATTTACTTATCACAATCTCAAATAAAATTATTCGGTTTAAAAACTGGAGATACCGTTAAAGGTGTAGTAAGACCTCCAAAAGAAGGCGAAAAATATTTTCCATTAATTAGAGTCTCTAAAATAAATGGATTACCACCTAATGTTGTAAGAGACAGAGTTTCTTTTGAACATTTAACACCCTTATTCCCTCAAGAAAAATTTAATTTAGCAGGAAAATCGAGCACATTATCTACACGAATAATGGATTTGTTTTGCCCAATTGGAAAAGGACAAAGAGGTATGGTTGTTTCACAACCTAAAACAGGTAAAACAATGTTGCTTAAAGACATTGCAAACTCTATTGCTTCTAACCACCCTGAAGTTTACCAAATAATTTTATTAATTGATGAACGTCCGGAAGAAGTTACAGATATGCAACGTAGTGTACGTGGAGAAGTTGTAGCTTCTACTTTTGACGAACCTGCTGAAAAACACGTTAAAGTTGCTAATATTGTTTTAGAAAAAGCAAAAAGATTAGTTGAATGTGGACACGATGTTGTTATTTTACTAGACTCTATTACACGTTTAGCAAGAGCCTACAATACTGTTGCTCCAGCATCAGGAAAAATATTATCTGGTGGTATAGATGCCAATGCATTACACAAACCAAAACGTTTCTTTGGAGCTGCTCGTAATATTGAAAACGGAGGTTCTCTTTCTATTATTGCAACTGCATTAACAGAAACTGGTTCTAAAATGGACGAGGTTATTTTTGAAGAATTTAAAGGAACGGGGAATATGGAACTTCAATTAGAAAGAAATATTGCAAACCGTAGAATTTACCCAGCGATTGACTTAGTTAAATCTAGTACACGTAGAGATGATTTACTATTAGATGAAAAAACTGTAAAACGCATGTGGGTTCTTAGAAAATACTTAGCTGATATGAATCCTGTTGAAGCAATGGAATTTATTAAAGATAAAATTCAGTATACCAACTCTAATGAGGAATTTTTAATCTCTATGAATGGTTAATCAATAAATTAAATTCATTATAAAAAAGGCTGCTTTAAAATATTAAAGTAGCCTTTTTACATTTTATTTAGGTTCTATTGCTCCAATACTTGGTTTGTTGCTAATTGTATTTCCTAGTATATCCGTATCCAATTTTAAACCTTGTAACAATCCCACACCATCATTTGGAAGTAAATCTATTACAATTCCCTTATGCTTTACTAACCCAACATTTTGAGGTATATAATGTACTTTTACAGTATCTCCAGGATTTACAAACTCAGCATTTCCATATAAAGGATGTGTATCTACTATTTGAGTATTTTTAGGCCAACTAGCTTCAGTTAAAAATAAATTGCTTTTAAATACCAAGTTCTCTATAGACAAATCGTTTTTTAAATCTGGTTTATATTGATCTCCTACCACAACTTCAGAATTTCCCATTATATGGAAAATATTGTTTGCTATTAATACACCTTTACTTGTATTATCAAAAGCAATTTTAGAAACAATAGAAGCATCACAATAAATAGTGTTATTATAAATATATGTATTAACAGGACCTTTTCTTCCCTTCTTAGTCCCTTGATATCCGCTTAACCATAGTGTTTTACCTTCTTGAAAAGCATCATTAATGCCTTTAACTCTATATCCGTCATTAATACTAATATTATAACGATATGCACAATTGTAATTATTGCCTAATATTTCACAAAACCCACCAGCATTATAAGCGCTTATATTATATTGAATCACTATATTATCACAATTAAAATCTATATGTGCACCAGCTGAATCTCCAGGTCCATTAGCATATAAAAATTTATTTTTTTCAATTAAAACATTTGAAGAACTCCAAGTCCATAAACCACTACCACGCCCCCATTTTCGGGAATCAGTATTACTACCTGAATGCGTTACTGTATTACCGGCTACCTGAACATCTTTAACTCCAGACATTTGTATTCCCGGACCACCTGTAGCGTCTAATTTATTATTTAAAATATAAATATTTGATATATTTTTTCCTTTACCTGTTAACTTTATACCTGTATGTGATACATTTTTGATATTCGTGTTTTTAATATATACATGTTTTATGGCAACAGCTTTATGCTTATTTATAACACGAACACCCCAGCCATATTTTTGAGTTCCATTAGCAGTTCTCACTTCTTGTTTCCCTCTGGAAAAACCTTCTTTTTCATAATAAACATCTAAAATAGATACATTATCTATTGTAATGTATTTCATTTCTTCTATCCCTTCATTTATTATCAGAATAGCACAATGCATTATAGCCTCATTATCATTCTTTAAATAACCATTGGCTGTTAAGTGTATATTTGAAATATTTACATAGCTACAATTTTCAATTAAAACACCATTAAGGTTGTGTGTAAAATTAATAGTTGCTGGCACAAAACTTTGCTTAGAGTCCCACAGTACAGTAGTTATGGTTATAGGTTTTTCTGCTGTACCTTGTTTATTAATAAGTTTAAGTCCGTTTGTATAAATTTGACCAGAGGCTAGTAATAATCTATCTCCACTTTTATAATTAATTTTATTTGCACGTTCAATTGTTTTAAATGCTTGAGCCTTTGAAACACCTGTATTGGTATCATTCCCAAGTTTTGGATGCACGTAATAATCTTTTGAAAACATTATATTCTGAAAAAATAAGATCAAAATAAATGAGATAAACTTAATGTTCATTTTTTTCATATAATAAAAATTTAAACTTAACTATACTTTAAAATCGTATCTTGTTTTTAAGCGAGAAAAAACAATAGCTAATCATAATTTACAGCTACTATTAACAGAGTAATTATTTTTCTTTTTTCACCAATTCTTTATATTTTGAAGGCAAACAATTAAATTGTTTTTCAAAAGATATTTTAAAATATTTATAGTCGTTAAAACCAACTTCGTAAGCAATCTGATTTAAATTCATTTCTTCAACTACCATAATAAGATTGGCTGCTTTTTTTAAGCGGATAGATCTAATAAATGCAGTTAAAGATAAACCAGTAAGTGATTTTATTTTTCTATATAATGTAGATTGACTCATATTTAATTCATCGACCATATTGTCTATTCCAAAATTAGAATTTTGTAAATTATCTTCCACTAAAAGAATGGCTTTATGGATAAATGCATTTTCTGTATCTGCGTTTTTTACAGTTTCTATTGATGCTGTTGGTTCAAAACGTATTTTATTTTTTAAATGCGTTCTTAATTTTTCTCTATTTTCTAACAAACCAGCTATTCTTGCCTTAACTACTGTTGTATTAAAGGGTTTAGTTATATAATCATCTGCTCCTGTTTTTAAACCTTTTATTTCAAATACTGAAGAAGTACGAGCAGTTAATAAAATAATTGGAATATGTGAAGTTATAATTTGTGATTTTATTTCTTTACAAAGTGTTATTCCATCTTTACCCGGCATCATAACATCACTAACTATTAAATCTGGTATTTCAGTAGAAGCTATTTCAAAACCAGTAGTTCCATTATCTGCTTTTATTACAGTATAAGTATCTTCTAAAATATCATTTAAATATGATAAAATTTCAAAATTATCATCAATAATTAAGATCGTATATTTTTTATTATCATCGGTGTTTGCTTTAGTAATTTTAGAAGGCTTTTGTATGTTATATGCTTTTATATTATCTGTATTTACAAATTTTTCATTAATTTCTCCTTTGTACAATTCTGGTGTTAACGATAATTTAATAATAAACTCTGTTTCAATATTTTTTTTACTAGAAACTTCAATACTACCATGATGTAATTCAATAATTTTTTTAGAAAAAGCCAAGCCAATTCCACTACCAATCATTCTTGTAGTATTTGCTGATTTTATCTGAAAAAATCGATCAAATATTTTACCTAAGTTCTCTTCATCTATCCCAATTCCAGTATCTTTTATTGAAATAATACAATAGTTATCATCTTTACTTAAGGTTATTATAACTTCATCTTCTTCATTACAATATTTAATTGCATTTGATATTAAATTACATAATACTATTTCCATTTTATTTCTATCAAAAGGAAAAAATATTTCATCTACTGTAGTTTTAAAAACATATTTAATGTTTTTTGATTTTGCTAATTGTTTAAAATAAAGGTGAACTTCACTTGTAAAACGCACAAAATTACCATAAGACACATTTAACTTTAACAAACCATATTCGGCTTTTCTAAAATCTAATAATTGATTGATTAAATCTAATAATCTATTTGCATTACGATCTATTAAACTTAATTTCTTTAATATATTATACGGTAAATCTTTACTATTTAGAAGTTCGGTTAAAGGTGTTATTATTAACGTTAACGGGGTTCTAAACTCGTGTGAAATATTTGTAAAGAAATTCGATTTTGTCTCACTTAACTCCATCTCCTTTTCTTTATCTATTCTTGCAATTTCTAAGTTATTTTTAAGTTTTAACCTATCATTTTTAGCTTTTACTAGAAAAATAAGAATTCCACAAAAAATAGTAAAATAAATTAAAACAGCCCACGGTTCTAACCAAGGAGAATTTAGTAGATTAATTGACATTACTTTAGGTGTACTCCAATTTTTACCATCTCTAGAAGCTTGTACTTTTAGTTTGTATTTACCAGGTGGCAACCCTGTAAAATTCACCTCGTTTTGATGGCCTAAATTTATCCAATCCTTCTGGTATGTTTCAAGTTTATAACGATACATTATGCTAGAAGCTCCTAAATAATCATTAGCAACAAAACTGATAGAAAAGAATTTATCTTTATGAGTTAAAGTAATATTATCTGTATAACAAAAACTCTGATTGAGTATTTTACTATCTGAATGGTATTCTATTAGGTTATTATTTACTTTTAAAGTCATATAGATAACCTCTGGACTAATATCACTATTAATAACGTTTTTTGGGTTAAAAAAGGTAACATTATCATTTCCTCCAAATAGAATCAATTCATTATTATAATTAAAAAACGTGTTTTTATTAAATGCACTGGTATATACATTATTTAAATTATTGTAATTAATTAATATTTTATCTTTTGCATTGTATTTTACAATTTCGGATATTGTACTAATCCACACATTGCCAAGGCTATCAAAAGTTGAAGCACATATAAAATCGCTATTTAAGCCATCATTTTTATCTAGTTTATCTAGAATAGCTAATTTATTATTTTGAAAACTTAGCTGATATAAACCTCTAGGTGTTGACACCCATAAATCGTCTTGATTTATGGTTATAGAATTAACAATTTTTGGCAGTGCTTCTTTTAATAAAAAAGAGTGATGCATAAATTTTTCACTTCCTTTTTTAAAAACATGTATTCCATTATAAGTTCCTACCCAAATATTACCTTTTGAATCTTGTTTAATACTACTTATCCTATCACTATGTATCTTATAATTACCTGTTAAATTATCAGAATAAAAAGTATACGCGTTTGGTTTTTCTAAATTATTAAGACTTACAATACAAAGTCCATTTTGCTGTGTACCTAAATAAAGGTTATTAGATGTATCAATGTGAAATGCTGTTATTTTTTTAATAGATTTATTTGAAAATAGAACTTTTTTGGTATCAACATCTAAAATATAAAACCCTTCACTAGTTCCTATATATAACTTTTTATTATGTTCGTATATAGATCGAATTTTAGAATTATCTACACCTTTTATTATTTGCAAGCTCTCATAATCCTTTCCAAAATATAGACCTGAAGCTTCGGTTCCTAAAAATAAATCTTTATCATTTTTGTAAATACTATTTATATTATAGTTTTTTCCATTTTCTAAAAAAGACGAAGCATTATTAAAGCCATTTCCTTCGGTTAATTTTAAAATTCCACCATTAGCAGTTGAAACCCATATTAAATGATTTTGATCTTCGTGAATATTTAATATCGTCTGATAATTAACTTCCATTTTATCGGAATGATTTAACACTAAATCGACTTTTGAAAACTCTGTAAGATCTATATTACTTCTATACAAGCCATTTCCCCAAGTACCTATCCAAAGTCTATTTTTTCTATCTAATAATAATTTTTTAGTAAAATTACTAGAAACACCTGTTTCAATAGAGTCTATAGCTTGTTTATTATAGTTAAAACTATACAGTTTCGTTTTTCCATTATTAATACTTATCCAAACTTTATCTCTAATTTTATCTGCAAGTAAATTGGTAATTAATCCAGTAGTTTGGTAACTAATAGTTCTATCTTCAGAAGGATCGTATTTTATTAGTTTTTTATACCTAGTAAACCACATATTATTATACGCATCTTTTTCAATATCGTATACTGTTGATTTACTTGGAAAACGTTTTATAAGTTTATTATTTTTATAATCTATTACAAATACGCCATTTTCCCAAGTACCTAACCATATATACCCTTTACTATCTTCGCAAATGGCAGTTATTCTAAGGTTTTTATCTGGCTCAATATTAATAAGATAATTTAAATGCTCTATTCTATTTTTCTTAATATCTAAAAAAGAAATGCCTCCACTTTTTGTTCCAATCCAAATATTATTAGATTTATCTTTATATAAAACCTCTATATTCTCATTTAACAGTCCTAAATGTTTATTGCTTGGTTTTATATATTCAAAATCGTATCCATTATATTTTGAGATACCATTTTCAGTTCCAATCCATTTTATATTTTGATCATCACTAATAATTGAAGTTACATAATTATGAGATAGCCCTTGATTTATTCCTATAAAATCAACAATATAATCAATCGAATTCTCTTGAGAAAATGCAGTAAAAAACAACAAAAGATTAAATAAAAATAAAAAACTTTTCTTCATAAAATAAAACACTGTAATTATTTATTAACTAGCTAATACTATAAAACACTTATAATCTAATATTAAGTACTGTATTTTAAGCTTAACAAGTTCTTTTTAAGATTTTATAAAAGTAACATAAAAATAAAACTAGCACTATCTTAATTTCTATATTGACCATATTACCCTCTATTTTGAATTAATTGACCTATTAAACTTTATAGAGCCTTACTTAACTTTGCTTTAAAATAAAGTAGTACAACTTATTTATTTTTATAGAAGTTCTGTAAGCTTATTAATACTACTGCTAATTAAAATATAAAATCGAGAAACTTTTTAAATTTACTTTAAAATATCTTCCTTCATAAACTTAAAAATATGAATAAAAAAAATTTATTAATCTATTTCATTACCTTTTCATTTACACTTATTGGATATTCCCAAAAAAAATATACAAGTTTTAAACCAGGTACTTTATGGTTAGATAATAACGATAAACATATTAATGCACATGGCGGTGGCATACTAATTTATAACAATACATACTATTGGTTTGGTGAGCATAAAACTTCTGGAAGCACAGGTAATAAAGCAATGGTAGGTGTTGGCGTGTATTCTTCTACAGATTTATACAACTGGAAAGATGAAGGAATTGCTCTTAAAGTAATAAATGATACTACTAGTATGCTTCAAAAAGGTTCTATTATAGAACGACCAAAGGTTATTTATAATAAAAAAACTGATAAATTTGTAATGTGGTTTCATCATGAACTAAAAGACCAAGGTTACACTGCCGCGTTAACAGGAGTTGCAGTAGCAGATGATATAACTGGACCATATAAATACATAAATAGTTTTAGACTTCATGCGGGTATTCTACCCCTTAATTTTTCGAAAAAAGAATTTGAGGCAGCCGAAATAATTCAAGACAGAAAAGATGAAAACTGGAAAGAAAAAGTTATAAAAGGCGCCTATTTTAAAAAAGATTTTGAAGTAGGACAAATGTCTAGAGACATGACTCTTTTTGTTGATGATGATGAAACAGCATACCATATAACAGCTTCAGAAAACAACCAAACATTACATATTTCTAAATTAGCTGATGACTATCTATCGGTAACAAATGAATATATTAGAGTTTTTCCTGGTGGAAGAAACGAAGCTCCAGCTATATTTAAAAAAGATGGTAAATACTATATGTTTTCATCTGGATTAACAGGCTGGAAACCAAATCCTGGAAAATCTGCTGTTGCCGATGATATAATGGGTGAATGGAAATCTTTAGGAAATCCTTGCATTGGAACAGAAAAAGAAGAAGCCACCACATTTTGGTCACAAAGTACCTATGTAATACCTGTAATAGGAAAAAAAGATGCTTTTATATTTATGGGAGATCGTTGGACTCCTAAAAATGCTATTGACGGAAGGTATATATGGTTGCCCGTTGAATTTGAAAATAACAAACCCGTTCTAAAATGGCAATCTGAATGGGATTTAAACTTCTTTAATAATAATTAACAATAATCTATGAAAATTTCGATACGCATATTATTTGCAACACTATTCACTATTTGTATTGGATGTAATTCAACTACAAAACAAAAAGAAACTGAAGCCCCAAAAAAACCAAATGTAATTGTAATCTTAATTGATGATGCAGGTTACGCCGATTTTGGATTTATGGGTTCTAAAGATTTAGAAACTCCAAATATAGATGCACTAGCAACAAGCGGTGTTGTTTTAACAGACGCACATGTAAGCGCTACCGTTTGTGCTCCTTCTAGAGCAGGAATAATGACTGGTAAATACCAACAACGATTTGGTTTTGAAGCTAATGGAACTGGTGGAATAGGTTTAAGCGACGATGTAGTTACTATTGCAGATGTATTTAAATCTAACGGATACCGAACTTACGCCTTAGGTAAATGGCATTTAGGTTTTGACACAACTGACCATCCAAACCAACGAGGTTTTGAAGAGTTTTATGGATTTTCTGCTGGTGGTAGATCTTACTTTCCAGTTCAAAATCCTCGTAAATCTCATATGCTACAACACAATGGAGAACGTGTTATTTTTGATGGTTATTTAACCGATGTTTTAGGTGATCAATCTATAAAATATATAGAAGAAAGTGCCAAAGACCCTTTCTTTATGTATTTAGCTTTTAATGCAGTCCACACTCCTATGGAAGCTAAAGAAGAAGACCTTAAAAAATATGAAAATCACCCACGTAAAGAATTAGCAGCTATGACCTGGTCTCTTGACCAAAACGTAGGTAAACTAATCGCTAAATTAGATGAATTAGGTATTCGAGATAATACTTTAATTTACTTTTTAAGCGACAATGGCGGTGCACATAACAATCAATCTACTACAGGACCTCTAAAAGGATGGAAAGGAAATAAATTTGAAGGAGGACATCGAGTTCCATTTATAGTGAGTTATCCAAATGAAATTAAAGGTGGTGCCACTTATAACGGACTTACTTCTTCTTTAGATATATTTGCAACCTCAATTGAAGTTGCTAACATTTCAAAACCAGAAAACTTAATTCTTGATGGTGTAAATGTGATACCATACTTAAAAGGAGAAAAAGAAGGTGAACCTCATAAGCAACTTTTTTGGAGAAAATTAGAAGAATCAGCAGCTAGAATTGGAGATTACAAAACCGTTCATTTAGATAATTATGGTACTGTTATGTATAATTTAGATACTGATCTTGGAGAAACGGTTGATCTTTCTAAAACTCAAGTAGAGAAATTTAACGAACTTCAAAACGCTTACCAAAACTGGGAAACTATAGTTTCAGATCCTTTATGGGATGAAGAAAATAATTGGATGGATGCTACTTACCACATTCATAAAATGCTTATGCAAAATAAAGAACCTAAATATAAATCTCCTTCAAAAGATCCTTCTATTGTAATTGAAAGAGTTAAAATAGGAAATTGGGATATACCTTAATTTAATAAAATTTAGTAAATAATTACTCAATATAAAAAAGCACAATTATAAAATTATAATTGTGCTTTTTTTTAAAATTGAATAATATCTGTAATCTAAAACTGTTTTAGTTTTTTCATTCTAAAACTACTAATTACCAAACCAACTATGCACTAAAAGTGCTTCAATAGGTTTAGCTTTATTATTTTTAGCTGCATTATATTCGTAATCTGCTCCCCATTCTTTATAATTTTCGGCTACTTGTTTAATGCTTTCGCAAACATATAAAACTTCTTGAGTTGTTATTGTTGGATGAATAGACATTCTTATCCATCCTGGACGCTCAACCATACAACCTCCTAATATTTGCTTTTCTATACCTTTTGAAGTATTTTGATCTACGTGTAATAAAACAATAGGCTTTAACAATTCTGGAACTTTGGTATATTCCTTTATGTTTTCTGAAACTTTTAAGCCTAAAATACGTTGAAATTTATTTACTATCCATAACATAAATACGGGCATAATCTATCTCATATTGGCGAGGAAATTCGGTTTTTTCAAACTTTTCTAAATCTGGATGTGGTTTTCCACCAACAGCAAGATTTATCCAATAATTACAGGTATTTCCCTTAAAAGGATATTCTAATTTTGAAGTATCTCCATTTTTAATATCTAATTCTATTCTAGACATAAAAACATCATCTAAATATATTGTTAACCATTTTCCGTTTCCAATAAGCTTCCATACATGGTATTTATTTAACCAATCCTTATCAGCTTCAAAACCTATGGCTTTAGCATTAAGTATATTTTTAATATCAGAATTTAGGGCTTTATCTTGTCTATTGCCTTTCCAATTAACACCTCTTTTCCCTTTAGTTGCAAAATTTGCCATCATATGTCCGGTGTAGTATTCCATAATATCTATTTCTCCGCCGTGTGGCCAAGGTCCAGCGCCTGTTGTCCAAAATGCAGGCCATACTCCATAATCTTCATCTCCCCCTGTTTTTAACGGCAACTTGGCTCTCATAATCATCATAATAGAATCGTACTTTTGATGATGCTCTTTTTTTGTAATAAAACTTGCCGAAGTATATTGGGCATACGGTCTATTTTTTTTCCAATTAGAACTTCCTTCTTCATAATCAGGATTTACAACTTGTTCTTTTTTTGCTGTTATTACAAGGCGTCCACCCGTACAAATTCCATTTTCAGATTGATACCATTGGTGTTCATTATTTCTTTTAAACCCAACCTCAGCATTCCAATATTCTTCTTTCATTGGGCCTTCGTGGTTAAATTCATCATTAAAAACTAAACTATATCCATTTATCACTTTTTCTGGTTGCGAATTATCTGGTTTGTATGGATTTACCTTACTATTAGCGTTCGTTTTAATTTCAGTATTTTTATCTATTTTCATACAACCAATAGTCAAAAATGCTCCAATTACAACAATTAAATTAATGTACCTATTTTTAATAATTTTCATATTTTACCTCTTAATTTTTAAATTATATTTTAATATTAATTAATCCTTAAATTAAAAAATTACTACATAATGCAAACTTTGCAGTAACCTTTTAACAAAATTAAAAATACTCTCAAATACATTTTGGAGGTAATTAATTCAAATTAGGGTATAAATAGGTCTTTATGAGTTAAAAAAAAGAAAGTTTACTATTTAAAGGAAACTTTCTTCCTATATATAATAAAAATTAGCAAGTGTATTCTCTCTCATATATAATAATATACAATAAAAAAAAGCCCTTACAACTTAGCGTTATAAGGACTTTTTTCAGCAGAGAGGAAGGGATTCAAACCTTTGGAGATTTCTCTTTATTTATAAGGACTTCTCTACTCCATTAAATTTTTGTTGACCGATTTGTTGACCTAACCATTGATATCCATTGGTTAATTTTAACTTTCAATCTTATTACAAATATACGATTTTCAATACATTAAATAAGTTTAAACTTCAACAAATACTATGAAACTTTTCGTAAATATTCATTCACTATTTCCAATTTAATACCACTATATTCTGCAAATTCTTCTGAAGTAATGAACTGATGTTTTTGTTTCCCGAAATGTAATTTAATTGCATTGAGCAACTTTCTTCCATAGCGTTCACTTCTTCCTGTGATGCATTGAATGTCTTTTGGGTAAATACAAGCTCTTACTATCTTCATTTTAATACTCTATCTATACTTTATCCTACTAGAATCTATACTTTGTCTATACACCCTTAATTGTATTAAAAAGGACGTTTACGGAATGAATGGGTTTAGGTTTTTTAATTCTTTTATAAAGATAGCTTCATTTGTTGAGAATTTAAAATTTATACAATTATGGCTAAACAAACCGGTATTATTAAATTAAAAGGAACCATTGGTGGTATTTCCTTTTATAAAACAAGTGATGGGCATTTGGCTCGTGAAAAAGGCGGTGTAGACAAATCTAGAATTGCTAATGATCCTGCTTTTCAAAGAACGCGTGAAAATGGTTCTGAATTTGGAAGAGCTGGTAAAGGAGGTAAAGTTCTTCGAAATGCAATTCGTATTCTTTTGCAGAATGCAAAAGACAAAAGAGTAGTTAGTAGATTAACTACTGACTTATTAAAAGTAGTTAAAACAGACACGACTAACGCTCGTGGATTGAGAACTATTCAAGATGGGGTTATGAGTCCTTTGGAAGGATTTGAATTCAATTTGAATGGTAAACTTGGCTCAACACTGTTTGCTCCTTTCTCAACTTCTTACGATAGAGTTAGTGGAGATATCTCTGTTGACTTGGCTGCTTTTGCTCCTGCTATTAGAATTGCTGCACCATCTGGAACGACACATTTTAAAGTAGTAACTGGAGCTGCTGAATTAGATTTTGAAAATGAAGTTTCATCTTTTGAAAATGATGAAACTGCTATTTTACCTTATGACAGTGCAAACACAACTGCAATTGGATTAACAGTAACTGCACCTGCAAATTCTACTCACCCAGTATTTATTGTATTGGGAATAGAATTTTACCAAGAGGTAAATGGACAAATGTATTCGTTGAAAAACGGAACTTACAATGCTTTATCAGTTGTAAAAATTGATACTGTATAATGGAATTGGTTTTGCATAGAACCTATTTTGAAAAGGGCACGAATAGTGTCCTTTTCTTTAATTCTAAATTTCTAGGTTTTACTATTGAATTGCCCTGGAAAGAAAACAAGAGAATAATTTCTTGTATTCCTGAAGGTGTTTACAATTTGAAACCTCGTTTTTCTGAAAAGTTCAAACATCATTTGGTGCTTGAGAATGTTAAAGGTAGAAGTTTGATATTGATTCATCCTGCTAATGACGCTTTAAAAGAATTACAAGGATGCATTTCTCCTGTAACTTATTTATCTGGAATTGGAAAAGGAACTACTTCAAAACCATTATTTCAAAAGATAGTTTCATTATGCTACCAAGCATTTGAACGAAAAGAAAAAGTAACCTTAACTATAAAATCTTAAACAATTAATTATGAAACTTAAAGAACGTTATAAAAAACCGACTCCACCTTTTTTTAGAAAATTGAGAAACATTGGAATTGCATTGGCCACTGCAGGTGGTGTAATTATTGCTGCTCCAATTTCATTACCTGCAGCTGTAATTACAGTTGCAACTTATTTAACTGTTGCCGGAACGGTAGCTACGGCTGTAAGTCAAGCTGTAGTTTCTGACCAAAAGAAAAAACAGGAAGAAATTATTGAATAATTTCTATGACTAATGATATACAAATAAAGTCTGGGGTTATTGGTGGGACTTTACTTTCCACTGTATTAAATATTAGCTTAAACGATGTGATTTTTACTATTGTTATGGCTGCTATTGGTGCAGTGGTTAGTTTTTTTGTTTCTTATTTTTTGAAACGACTATTTTCTAATAAATAAAAAAGCCTAGCTAAATTTTTAGCCAGGCTTTTTTTATATGCATTGTTGCGTGCAGTTCTTTTACTTAATGTTTTTTAGACTTGGATTTTCTTTTGTGTAATAATCTCCCACAACTAGTATGCTTTTGTTAAGTTCTTCAGTTATGTATGAAGTCGTATAAATCATTTGATAATTATCTCCATCAAAATCATTAACTCGTTTAATTAATAAATCTTGTAGATTTTGAGCTCTTATCATTTCAATACCTTTGTCTTCCATATTATCTGCAAAAATAAATCTTGGATACCTCATCTCATCTATATGTAATGAAGCTAAAAAGATCGAAAATCTTGCCGCAACTTTTAAATAGAAATTTGAACTTGCTGAATATTTTGAAAACTTACTGGTTAAAAATGCAATGTTATTTGAATAATCTATAAAGAAATCATTTGCGTTTTTAAATTCATCTTGCCTCTCTAAATCATTGTTAAGTAAGTAAATTCCTTCTTCCTTAATTTTTTCGTTTATTGTTTGTTTTAATAATGTTTGGGCTTTCTCTGTTTTGAAAATATACGATTTTAGATAACTTACTTCTTTTCCTAATTGATTCTTCTTTTGGAGTAATCTGTCATATAATTCTGCATTTTCTAACATTGTTCTAAATTGAAGAATTTCCCCTTCTATAAAACCTTTTTTATTGTTTAAGTTGTCTATTGCTTCTTCATTAAATGACTTAACGTCTTCTAATGCGGAATTAACTTGTTTTTGAATATCGTGAAGTTTTCCTATTTCACTTGAATGTTTAGATTCTAATTCTAATAAATTTCTCTTATTAATTTCAAGTATTTTTTTTGATTCATTAATCTGGAAACCAATTTCAAGTTCCATTCTTCTTGCTTGAACTACTCCAAAAGATTCATCTATTGGTTCTTTGCATAGTTTACAATTTGAACTTTCTGTATTTGTTTTTATTTTTGATAAGCACTCTGGACAGTATTCTAGAGGAAGATTCCCTAAAAATTCTCTCGTATGAATAGAATTCTTTAACGCTATTATTTTTTTATCAAGTGTTTCTATAAAAAAGGCAGAGTCTTCAATTTCATTGTTCAAATAAGTAATTTGATTTTCTATATCAGCAACAATTTTACGTTGTAAAATTGCATCTTGATTTAGTTTTTGAAAAGAAAGTTCTGAATCTTTTTCATAATTAACTTCCTTATCCTTATTTCTTATAGATACAATTTCTTGTTGGATTTCAGATATTGCAATCTCTCTATTTTCTATCGCTTCGTTAATATGTATTGGATTAAGCGCTAGAGGGTCAGAAAAAAAATGTGAAGTTGCTTTTATTTCACTTTTAATACTTTCAAACTCTTTTTCAGCAGATATCAGACGTTTTTTATTCTCATAAAGTTCTTCATTATATACACCTAATAATAAGTCAGATACAGTCTCTCTTGTCAATTGACTGTCAAAATGTTCATATAAAAATAATGAACTAGTTGGTGATTCTTGATCAATATATAAAAGTCTTAATATTTGGTGAAATGTAATATTGTTATCTCCTTTAACAATTGGTAAATCAAGATTGTCAAACATTATATTTGAAAAACTTTTTCTATTTTCAGTAGTCTTGTAACCAAATTTTTGCCAACTTTTATCTACAGGTGGATTAAAACTTTCATCCATATTACCCCAAAAAAAGTATAAAGGTGATTGTGTGCTTATATTACTTTTTTCGTCTTTTATAATATCTCGTTTAATAGTAAATGTAGCACCATTCATTTCAACTTCTGCAATAGCTTGTGAGCATAACCTTGCTTCTGGTACAAAATCATTGAAAGCTCCACCCAATACGAAAAAAATAAAATGTGTAATAGTTGATTTACCACTACTATTATCACCACGAATTATATTTACGCCTTTATGAAATTTTTCATCATAAGCGATTTCTCCATTTTCAGTATAAATACGGAGTCTGTTTAGGAATAAATTATTACGCATCATATTTACTTTCTAATAGGTTAGTTCTGCTCTTTAATCCATCCGTTCCAAATAATGATATTTGGTTAAAATGAGAAGTCATTAAAGCAATTACGTTTTTTTCTTTTGCAGGTAAATCTTCAAAATTCTTAACAAATTCAATCAATATTTCTTTGTTTATTATTGATATTCTTTGTTGATTTAAAAAAGATTTATCTATAATTCCATATGAAGCTATACAGTTAAATGCAGCTAGTTGGTATGGTTTTATTTTTTCAAATATCTTACGGCTTTCAGATATTTTCTCATAAGGATTTTTTGAATCTTTTATGAATTGTTTTCTTAACTTCCGTATGTCAGATTCTCCCTGCTTTAGCTTTATTTCGTGAATTTTACTTGGGAATAGTAAATAAAAATCCCAAATTCTTATCCTTTCAATTTCAATTACACTTTTGTTTTCAAACTTATTTAGTAAGTGAAGTAATCTGAAAATTGTATGATATAAGTCTAGAGCTTGGTTATATACTATCATAATTTTTCCAATTTATGTGACATTGACCTGTTAAGTAATAAACCATCCCAAAGATATCTTCCGCATTGTAGTTTAATATTTCATCATCTTCACCTTCTAAATTTATTAAATCGAGTACAGGCTGAATTACTTTTACAACTACTTCTTTTAATATTTCACTTTTGGAAGAACCAATATCAATTAATGGTGTAATAAATGCTTCGAAATCCATTTTTATTTTTGCGAATAATTGACTGTCTATCCATTGTGCGGATTCAAAAAATCTATTTAGTTGAAGACGTTTAGCATACTTTTCTTTTCTCTTGATTGCAGAAATAACTTCATTTTCGCTAAAACCACCATCAGATAATTTTGTTTCAGCACTAATTCCATCAAGTTTGGTTAAATAAAATTTTAAAGCTTCCATTGTCCCTTCATACCTTTCATCATTTTTAACTTCTTCGTTTAGTTTCTCAAATCTTCGTGCAAATCTAGTTTTCTTGGTAAAAATAATGGGTCCGTTATTTTCCTTTATATTTAATTGTTTTTTGATAGGACCATTGTTGTTAATGTGTTTTTCCATTACATTTCAATTTTTCCTTTATTCTTTTTTATGTTGATCTGTTTACCAATTTTATTTTTATTGTTAACAATTATGTCTGATTTTACTTTTTTACCTAATTTAGGTATTCCATTTCTTTCAAAATAATCAAGTAATAATAGAAATAAACAAAGAGTAACCAAAGTAATGCTTAAAACTATAGAGGAACTTCCGACACTACCTTCTATTTGACCTGTAGTATTTGTATTTACTTGTTTTAAAATAAATTTTAATGATAAAGAATTTAAAGTCAATAGAAGTGAAAAAACAGACCAAAAGGCTTTCATATATCTTCTAACAGGGTTAGAAGTAAATGTAAATACTCCACTAATTGTTGCTAAAATTAATGATATTTTCCAATTTTTTAAAAGTAACCAGGATATAACAAATGCAATAGCAAAGACAATCAATGTTATATAAATCCAATTTATTTTTTTCATTTTTTCTTTTTCTTGACAACTATCAAATATAAATTAAAATTTGTACATATTTGACTATAATCATTTTATACTAATCTGGTTAGCTTACAAATCAGTTTTTCGTTGGAATTGCACACAACTTGTTATATACAAACTAATCCCACTAATTATTAGTTTAAAACAAGGCATAAGCCAAGGTTTTACATATTTTAATAAAATCAATATGATATAGCTTGCAATTATTTTTTCACTAAATTACAGTAAATGAAATTATATATCAATAAAATCTCTTTATTTAAATTTATTATTGATATTGCTAATTACAGAATGCCTATTGATAACAATTAATTATTAATTGCAAGCCTGCTTGCTTTGAAAGGTCAATCATATTTTTTGTACCTCTGCTTTTACTATCCCAAAAGGCAATTAATGCATCAGCATAATTTGCCATTTGTTGGTTTCTTTTTGGTCCAGCAGCTCTCCCAAACTTATCCCAATTTGCAGGGAACCTAGTTAATTTATATCCTCGTTCTTTTGCGTATTGTTCTCCAAGCTTGTCGGCTCCTCTGTAATAGGCTCCGGATACAATTTCAATATTGTTTTGATCCTGGAGAATGTTATCACATTCGGCACATAATTTTTCGTAATTATTGAAGGCTCGACTTCCGGCAATTATTAGTTTCATTTGATTTTGGTTTAAGAGGATGAGACCCTGAAACAAGTTCAGGGTGACGTTCTTTTAAAAATTAAGACCTCAACAAAGCAATTTTTAATTGTGAAATTGCTTGTATTTGTTGTTTGAGATTTTCTTCAAAAGCATTTATTTTTTTGAGTTTTTCAACTTTAATTTGCCATTGTTGCTCTTGGTAATTTTGTAATGCTGTATTAATCACATTTTTAGCATCTGAAATACAGATAAAAGGGATAACACTTCCTTTTAAATAGTAGCCAAAAAACTTTCCAATTTTTAGAGATAGGCATAAATAATAAAGTGACTCCCGGCTAACTTCGGAATTAGTTGTAATTACAAAACAGTTTGGGCAAGGTTGCTCCATCGGCTTACCACTGTTTAATCCTTTATTTAAAATAAAAAAGTGCGGTTTAGTGTAGGTTCTTCCTACGTTGTGAGTTTTAATTTCAAAATTTGACATAGCTACGCATTAAAAATTGCTTCGCTACGCTTCGCACATAAATTTTGAAACAAAAAGAAAAAAGAAAGCACGAGTGTTGGTTGTGTGGCAAAGGCTGTCAAGGTTTTTGAGAAAAATACAACCTGTGTAGAATGTTGAAACGAAACCGAATGTATATGAGGTGGAGATTTTTTTCAAAACCCATAGGGCTTGACCTTGAAAGGCTATGTGTGGCTGATGAAGGGAACAACCTATATTAGCTGACTTTTTTATTTTTCCTTTGAACTAAAATTATTGTTTTATGTACAAATCATTTTTAAATTATTATTGAAAAACTAACAGCTATCTATTGAAATCCAAATATGCTATAAACACCTTAAATAAAGTCGTAGAATATAGATAATTAGTAATAATGACACTTGATATACTATTAATAAAACGTTTTAAAGTTGATATAAGCAGGTAATGTGCGAAGCATTCAAGCGAGCCGCCTAGCGAGTTGAACGAAGGGTGTTGGGGCAAAAGTACGTTGCCGTAGGTATAAGTACGTGCAACAACTACGTGGTACACGCAAAGTTGGCGGAGTTTTTGAAGCTTTGGGAAAAGCAAGTGCAATTTATGGAGTGAGGAATGTAGAAATGTTGTGTACTTTATTTTGCCTGTTAGTTGTTGGTTTATTGTTGTTGGTTGGGTTGGAAACTAATTTAGGTTTTAAAATCAAATTTATAAAGTACCATAATGACGAATGAGGAACAGAATACATTGCTCTTGTACGCGTTTGCAATATGTAATAAAACCGTTGTGTGATTTAAAATCGGATTGTTATTGAATTATTTCAATATCAATTTTACTGAATTATCCTATTTACTTGCAACGGTTTATTTTATATGCAAAATGGCTGCCTTCAAAAACTGTGACAACTTGATTAGCCCGAAGTGAGCGGCAGGCGAGCGAAAATAGTGTAATAGCGGTTTACCCCTAATTAAAATGAATTTATACCTTATTGGGTTTTAGGGGTAAAAGATAGCTATGCGTGAGTAATGCGTGGAATGTGTGAAATAAAATAAATTAACTAGTGCTAAATGAGGACTGTGGACGAATTAGTGCTATTTATGGTATATGCAAGGGTTTGAAACTATATTTATCTTTTTAATTGATGAGATTCTGAAACAAGTTCAGAATGACGTTACTACTTAAATTTACCTTGCAGATATATTTTATGAAACAAAATGGAGCGTATTGCGAACACCTTATTACCTGCACGAATGTTTGTACTTTGTACTGATGTTTGTTTTGGAAACGGATTTGTTGGTAGTTCCTATTTTGATGAGATTCTGAAACAAGTTCAGAATGACGTGCTAAAAGCGCAAAGGCAAAGAGTAAGTGCTTTTTTCAAGCTCTTACTGTGCGAAATTGAAAGCTGTATTTTTAGTTATTTTTTAACTGAATATTTGTATAATGATGAGATTCTGAATCAAGTTCAGAATGACGTCTTGTTGTAAAATACTGCTGTAAATGGGGTGTTGTTAAAAAAAAGAGCCCTCCGAAAAAGACTCTTTTAATTATTGACTTAATGATTATGACCTGAATGATCATCTTTTTTCATTTTACCTGTTTGATTCATCATCATAGAATGATCGTACTTACAACAACCTGGTAAATTTTTGTAAGCATCTTCACTACCTGCAACTTTTTCGGTATCATAACCTGAAGCTGCAATAGCTTTATGAATTGTCATTGTGTTTGTTTTGTTACTGTCAAAAGAAACATCAATCTTCTTTTTATCAACATCCCAATTGGCTCTTGCAACACCTTCTACACCATTTGCTGCTTTTTCAATTGTTTTTTTACACATTCCGCAATTACCTCTTACACCAAATGTTGCGTTTGTCATAGCCATACTTTTAGCCATTTCAGTTTTGGTTGTATCATTATCTTTTTTAGTTTGGCTATTACAGCTTGTTAAACTCATTGCTGCTATTACAGCGATACTTAAAATTACTTTCTTCATTTTTAAAAATTTAATAATTAATAATTGTTTTATATTTATTCTATTACTTGTTTTACTTCTCCACATTTCAGCATTGCATCACCGAAATACGGGTTTAGAATTTTTTCTTCTTTACTTAACCAAGATGCACCATTATTGTTATCTGCCATTGGGCAAAATTCTACATAGACTTTTTCATTAACACCAAATAGTTGAATTGCTTTGATTAAATGATTTGATAATTGTTTGAAATGATTTCTATGTTCTTTAATGTCTGATGCATTGGCAATAGATTTTGCAGAAGATTTTATTTCCTTTTCAAAACTCATCCAATGATTATGTGCTTCACCTTTAACTAATTTCATATCTACTTGACTTAATTCATTAAGAAGATTGTTACTATTTTCGGATGCTTTTTTTACATCATCATTTACTAATGCATCCTTCAAATTTATATAGCTCTCAAATACCTTGTTTAATTGTTGTTGAAATGTTTTAGATACTTCCAGTCTTTTATTCATTTCAGAATGGTCTGCATCAGTATTATCAGGTTTGTTATCCATACCTAAATGACCTTCGTGACCTGTCATAGTTTTACCACCATTTTTATTCATCATTGACTTTTTACCTTGTAGTTGTGCTGCTGCATCAATTGTAAACGTACCGTTTGAAACTATTTCGTCACCAATGTTTAAACCTTTTAAAACACTATAACTTTCGCCAAATTGATTACCTAACTCAATTTCTTGCATTTCAAAAACAGGCTCATTAGGATTGGTTTTTAAATACACAACAGAGCGTTCACCTGTCCAAAGAATAGCTGAAGATGGAACCATTATATTTTTATCGTTATTCAATTTTCCCGATTCAACTTTACCAGTTACAAACATTCCAGGTTTAAAAACATTATTAGAGTTTTTGAGTACAACTCGTAATGTTACAGTACGTGTATTTGTATTTAAAATTGGGTCTATAAAGTCTACTTTTCCCTTAAATTCTTTATTTGGATAAGCATTGGTTGATACTTTAACTTCCTGTCCTTTTTTGAATAAGTCTATTTGATTTTCATAGACATCAAAGTTTGCCCAAACTGAATTTAAATTTGCTATCTTTAATAAAGGTTGACCTTGTTTAATATAATCACCTTGTTCAACTAACTTTTCAGTTACTGTTCCAGATACTGTTGCATAAACAGGAAAATTTTCTTTAACTTTTCCAGTTTCTTCAATCTGATTAATTTGGTTATCAGATAGCTTCCATATTTTTAGCTTATTACGTACAGCTTTATATAACTCTGGTTGTGATTCTTTTAGCGAAGCTGCTGTAATCAATTCTTGTTGAGCTGCGTATAATTCAGGTGAATATATAGTTGCCAATAATTGACCTTTACGAACTTCTTCACCAGTAAAACTTACATTCAAACGTTCAATTCTTCCAGAAAAATAACTGACTTGAACAGTATTAGCTTCTTCATTTTCAGCAATCTTTCCAGAAAGTTTAGTAGTGTTATCTTCTATACTTGCTTTTCCAACAATTGTTGTTTGGATATTGGCTAAAGCCATTGCATTTTTTGTTAGCTTGAATTGGCCTGCCGATAAACCATCTGCTCCAGATGCAGCTGGAATTAAATCCATACCACATATTGGACAATCTCCTGCTTCGGGTTGCATAATTTGTGGGTGCATTGAACACGTCCACATTTGATTGGTTTCTACCGTTTCATTGTGATTATGCTCTTCTTTTTCATTAGAAGAATTGCCGAATAACAGCCAACCTAATAGTAGACCTACTGCTAATATTCCTGTATAAATTATATATTTTTTCATTTTAAAATTTGTTTAATAGCATTAATATTGCCATTACAATCATAATGGCATTTTCTATAAAAGTTGCTTCTGTCATTGGTAACTTTAAAGCAGTACCTAAACAAGCGCATCGTATTGACTTTTTATCTAATAGTGTTTTTGTCACTCCAATTGTCGTTATTCCTAAAACAACAAGTGTAATTATTAAAGCAATGTTTACTTCAAATCGCATTAAGAACATTAAACCTAAAGCGGTTTCTATAAAAGGATAAATCCAACCATAAATGGGAATACGCTTTGCTAATGGGTCATACATTCTGAACGAATCTGGAAATCCTTTTAGGTCTAACATTTTAAAAAAGCTAAATACTATGTAGAATAAGCCCATAAAATCGAGCATAAACTCACTCCAACTCCAATTCTTATAATGTAATAGTACACTTGCTGAAGCGATATAAAAGATAATAAGCAATAAAGGTTTTAGCTGTTGCAATTTGCTTTTTTCCTCTTCCAATGAATTAGAAGATATGCTTGATGATGCAAATACATTTTCCTCTTTCTTTTCGGATAAATTATACTTTTTAGGTAGTGCATTTTGCAATGTTTCAGTATCAATATGTTTGCTCATTATAAGTTCTGCTTCTCCTTGTTCAAGATTTACAGTTACATTCGTTATGTTATCTAATTCGCTTAAATATTTTTCTACTGATGCTTTGCAGTTATTACAAGTCATTCCTTCAATTTTATACGTATGCTTCATTATTGTTGTGTTAAATAATTAATAATTGTACTTTGAACGTAATAGGTTTTAATGGATTCAATTTGGTTTATTTGAAACTTTAGCTGCAATTCTTGAATATCCAACACATCATTAAAATCAATTGTTCCTGTTTCATAGCTTTTGATTAAAATATCTTCAGCATCTTCCGCTTGTTGTAAATTTTTGGTTTGAGTTGCATAACTTATTCTTGAAGAAACACGACCATTAACAGCCTTATCTAAAAATGTTTCCAACGTATTCAAACGTTCATCTTTTTGAAATTTAATTTCCATTTGTTGTAGTTCATTCTGTTTTGAAATTGATTTGTATTTTTTGTTGAAAATTGGAATTGAAACTGAAACCATTGGCATAACAATGTCCTTTCCGTTGTCACTAAAATCCATATTTGGTCTTTCTTCTACATTGATATAGTCTAAACCAAAACCAATCATAGGGCTACTTTCTTTTTGATTTAGTAACTCTGATTGTTCAATAGATTGGTATAGCTTATCATATTTCAACAATTCAGGATGTAATGCTAAACTTTCAGTATTAACTTCAAAATCATCTGATGGAATAACTAAACTATCATCGATATTTACAGTAACATCATTTTCTCTATTTAATAGGTTGTTAAACTTGGTTTGTTCTGCCAAATATTCTTGCTGTAACACATCCTTTAACTGTTGCATTTCATTTTGACGCATTTGTAAACGCAATACATCAACTGCTGATGCTTTACCAACCTCAACGGAAGTCAAAGCCATTATTTCATAAGTTTCTAACAGATTAATATTCTCTGTTAACACCTTTTGTTTTGCTTTATTAGCATATAGTCTATAATAGGATTGTGAAACTGAAGACATTAGTTTACGTTTAGCAATTACAATATCTTCATACTTAACATCTGCTAATGAACTAACGTAATTTTCTCTTGCCGAAATATTACCAAACCACGGTAACATTTGTTTTGCAGATACTTTAAAACGTTGAGCACCTGTTCGAGTTTCTGGTTCGCTTACAAAATAACCTACTCCAAATTCTGTATTTGGAACCGTATTGACTTCATTTACTTTTTCTGAAACTCTTTTATGTTGCAATTCAAATTTTTGAATTTCAGGGTTGTTTTCTAACGCTGTATTAATAAGTACATCTAATTGTTGCGCATTTGCAAAGAGACTCAAGAAAAAAGAACCAAGAACCAAGACGCCTTTTATGTTTATTATTCTATGTTTCATTATACTGTTTTTTTTAGTTTTACTTCTTCTTTCCAACTATATAATACCGGAACTACAAATAGTGTTATTAAAGCAACTAACATTCCACCAAAACTTGGTATTGCCATAGGAATCATAATATCACTACCTCTTCCTGTAGAAGTTAATACTGGTAATAATGCCAATATGGTTGTAGCTGTTGTCATTAAACAAGGTCTAATACGTTTTTCTCCAGCTTCTACAACAGATGCTCTAATCTGTTTTTTGTTTTCTGGTGTATTTCTATCAAATGTTTGTGTTAAATAGGTTGCCATTACAACACCATCGTCTGTTGCAATACCAAAGAGAGCAATGAAACCAACCCAAACGGCAACACTTAAATTAATTGGATGTATTTGAAATAATTCACGTAAATTCTCTCCAAAGAAATTAAAGTTTAAAAACCAATCTTGACCATAGAGCCATATCATTATAAATCCACCTGCAAAAGCTACTGCAATACCTGTAAATACCATTAAAGATGTTCCAATTGATCTGAATTGGAAATACAGAATTAAAAAGATAATAGCTAATGCCAATGGCACAACTACTGACAAGGTTTTTTCTGCTCGTAACTGATTTTCATAAGTTCCTGTGAATGCATAGTTTATTCCTTTTGGTACAATTAGCTCACCAGAATCTATCTTTTCTTGGATTAGTACTTGTGCATTTTCAACAACGCTTATTTCTGCAAAACCATCCATTTTATCAAATAAGACATAGCCAACTAAAAAGGTGTCTTCACTTTTAATAACTTGTGGACCTTGTTCGTATCGGATAGTTGCCAACTCGCTTAAAGGCACAGGACTACCCTTTTCAATTGGTACATAAATCTGTTGTAAGTCTGTTGGGTTTGCTCGTAATTCTCTTGGATAACGTACGCGTACACCATATCGCTCGCGACCTTCAACCGTTTGGGTTAAGACCATACCACCAACTGCTACTTTTAATACGTCTTGAACATCCTGCACCGAAATGCCATAACGTGCAATTTTCTCTCTATCAATATCAATTAACAAATAGGGTTTACCAACAATTCGGTCTGCAAAAACAGCTTCATCTTTAACACCTTTAGCTTGTTTGAGTATACCTTCTAACTGAACACCAAATGCTTCTATTTGCTTTAAATCTTGACCCTTAACTTTTATTCCCATAGGTGCACGCATACCAGTTTGTAGCATTACCAATCGGGTTTCAATAGGCTGCAATTTTGGTGCAGATGTAACACCTGGTAGTTTGGTTACTTTTACAATTTCTTTCCAAATATCATCAGGTGATTGTATTTCTTGTCGCCAATTACGGTAGAACTCACCATTATTGTCTGGAATGAGTTGAGACCTTTCAACTGCGCTAAAGGTGACATTTTTGGTGTTATTTGGATTCGATATAAAACGACCATCTTTCAACTCAAATAAACCATCATCATTGACTTTGTAGCGTTGACGTTCTCTGTTTTCATTCAGCATATATTCTGGTTTGTACTTAATGATGTTTTCATACATTGATAAAGGTGCTGGGTCTAAAGCTGATTCTGTTCTACCAGCTTTACCAACTACGGTTTCAATCTCTGGAATACTGGCTACTGCCATATCCAATTGCTGTAAAACACGTTTGTTTTCTTCTACACCAGAATGTGGCATTGAGGTTGGCATTAGTAAAAATGAGCCTTCATTTAATGATGGCATAAACTCTTTGCCTGTATTCTTCATAATAAAAAAACCTGCAATTACAATCGCTGTTGGGACTGATAAAAAGAGCAACTTATTATCTAAACACCATCTTAAAATACGTGTATAATATTTGATAAATAAAGAGAAAACACCTAATAAACCAAAGCAAATAATACTAACAAAAATGAGATTCCAGAAAATGCTTTTATCAACGCCTAATGGTCTCCAATATTCGGCTAACAGGAATACAATAGCAGATACTGAAATGATGATATTTGTTAGATTAGCTTGCTTCTCTGATACTATTTCTTGTTGCTTTAAAAGTGCAATGATTCCAAACCCAATTAATATTAACCCTAACCAATAACCGTTTATTATTGCAGCAATACCTAATGCTATTAAAACGCCATTTAAAAGATATTTAAAATTGGTTTTAATGCTTTTCTTTCTGAATAAAAAAGCTGCAAAAGGTGGAATTAAAAACAATGCTACAATTATTGAAGCTGTTAATGCAAAAGTTTTTGTGAATGCTAATGGTCTGAATAATTTACCTTCAGCACCTATCATTGTAAAAACAGGAATAAAACTTATAATTGTTGTCATTACTGCGGTTACAATTGCGCCAGAAACTTCGGCTGTTGCATTGTAAACTACTGTATTAATGGATTGTGTTCCATCATCTTCATCTAAATGCCGAATAATGTTTTCTGAAAGTATGACACCAACATCTACCATTGTACCAATTGCAATTGCAATACCAGACAAGGCTACTATGTTAGCATCAACATTAAAGAGCTTCATTGCTATAAATACCATTAGAACCGCAACAGGTAATAATCCAGAAATTAAGATTGAAGCTCGAAGGTTAAATACCATTATGATTATTACCAAAATGGTTATTAAGATTTCTAAAGTCAAGGCTTCATTTAGAGTCCCTAAAGTTTCCTGTATCAATTCTGTTCTATCGTAAAAAGGTACTATGGTTACCTGTGAGGTTCTTCCATCCGCCAATACTTTTGAAGGTAAACCTGTACTTAATTCATTAATTTTTTCTTTTACATTATTGATTACTTCCATTGGGTTTGCACCATAACGTGCCACTACCACAGCGCCTACAACTTCTGCACCTTCCTTATCTAATAATCCTCGTCTTGTTGCTGGACCTAATGAGACTTTTCCAATGTCTTTAATTTTTATTGAAGTGAAATTTTCAGAATCAACTACAGCATTTTCAATATCTGCAATAGATTTTACATATCCCAAACCACGAACTAAATATTCAGCTTGGTTAATTTCCAAAGTTTGTGCGCCAATATCCTTATTACTTTCTTTTACAGCTTTAACAATATGATGTAAACCAATGTTATATTGACGCATTAGTTCTGGGTTTACATCCACTTGATACTCCTGAACATAACCACCAATAGATGCAACTTCGGAAACACCACTTGCCGAGGACAAGGCATATTTAACATAGTAATCTTGAATACTACGTAATTCGTGTAAATCCCAACCACCTGTTACATTACCGTTTTCATCACGACCTTCAAGTGTGTACCAAAATATTTGTCCTAAACCTGTAGCATCAGGACCTAAAGCTGGATTAACACCATCAGGTAATAAACCACTTGGTAATGAGTTTAGTTTTTCGAGAATACGACTTCTACTCCAGTAAAACTCTATATCCTCTTCAAAAATGATATAGATACTTGAAAATCCAAACATAGAGGAACTACGAATGGTTTTTACCCCTGGAATACCCAATAATGATGTGGTTAATGGATAGGTTATTTGGTCTTCTATATCTTGTGGGGAACGACCATCCCACTTGGTAAATACGATTTGTTGATTTTCACCTATATCGGGAATAGCATCTACTGCTACAGGATCACTTGGTAAAAATCCTGTATCCCAATTAAAAGGTGCGTTAACAGTTCCCCATCCAATAAAAAGAACAAGTAATAAAACTGCAACGAGTTTGTTTTCTATTAAAAATTTGATGCTTTTATTTAGCATATGATTGATTTTAAACAATTAGACAATAGTGTTATAAAAACACTGAATACAGTAAATTATCCTTACGACATAATGCCATAGGATATAAAAAGTCTACTATTTAAAAATCAAATTAAATACGTTTCGTCAATCTTGAAGATTTGCTTGACGACTAATGGTGGTTTGTATTCCTCAAAAGAAGAAACATTTTCATCTAACCCTTCAAAAAGGTTAATGTAAGTATAAACAAATGAAGCAATAAAAACTTGTTGCTCAAAAGAAATTTTATCAACTTGAAGCTGTAACTCATCTTGACCATCAATTACTAATTGTTTATCATCACAACAATTTTTGGTCGAAATAGAACATCCTTCAGTTGAAGGGTTTTCCATTTCCATTCCACAAGTTTCGGCTTTTGAGAAGATTGCAGTATCTACTAAATCGTCACCACAATAATGCATATTTACAGTAAATGACATCGTAGAGAATAACACTACAAAAGCCATTAGTAAAGACACTATTTTATGAGATACTTTTTTCATTTATGTTACAAAAGTAACAAATTATAATGATTCTAAATAATTTTAACAATATTTAAGAAAAATAGAAATAACAATTATCGCTCTAAAATCTTAAAATAGCTTTTATTTATACTAATAGCAATTTAACTTAAACAGTTATTAATAATACTCTAGATTGTAGCCTTTACTTTTTTCATTTTCCAAGTTTTAATATTCTTAATGCCCCTTGAATTACTAATACAAAAACAATTGTTCCGATAATCAAATCAGGTTTACTTGAACTCAACCAATTTACCAAAACTCCTGCTATTATTACTCCCAAATTGATTATCACGTCATTCGAGGTAAAAATCATACTAGCTTTCATATGCGCTTCTTCTTTGCTCTTTGATTTTTGTAAAATGTAAAGGCAAATTCCATTTGCAATCAATGCTAAAATCGAAACAATAATCATTGTTGAAAAATTGGGTAATTTTTCCTCTCCAAAAAATCTTCTTAATACTTCAATAAAGCCTATAACAGCCAATGCTATTTGGAAATAACCTGCTATTTTTGCAATCCGTTTTTTCTTTATCACTGTTCCTCCAACTGCAAACAGGCTAATTCCATAAACAAAGCTATCTGCCAACATATCTAAACTATCAGCAACAAGTCCCATTGATTTTGAGATAATACCCGTTGTCATCTCAATAATAAAAAAGGCAAAATTTATGATAAGTACAGACCAGAGCAATTTCTTTTGACTCTTGTTTTCTTCGAAATTTACTTGTTCGGTTTCTTGAGTTGAAATTTTCTTTCCTCCTAAATTCAAATCAATAACTGATCTCTCAATGAAATCAATTTCACCAGTATGAAAAACTATCAATTTTCGATTTGGTATGTCAAATTTCAAATTAGCTATCTCGGAAATTCCATCCAATTTCATTCGGATTAGGTTTTCTTCTGAAGGACAATCCATTTTTGTAATTTCAAATATTGTTTTTTTCATAATAATTAACAACGTCTTTAGTTTTCATTTGCATTTCTCTGCTTTGATTCTGATTTTTAAAGATAGTTTAATACTAAAAATATTAAATTATCAAAACCAACGTTTTGCTTTTTTTGAATACGTTTCATATTCATTACCAAATTCTTGTTTTAGAAATGCTTCTTCTAATCTTATTTGTGTATTGATACTTGTTGTGGATAATGAGATTACTAATAGTGTAAAGGCGTTTGGAATTACCAGAAACAGCCCAATATTAGCAAACATTATTCCAAGGAAAATTGGGTTTCGTGAAATTGAAAACAATCCTTTTGTTATTAATGTTGTCTTGTTTTTCTCATCAATTCCAATTCTCCACGAATTAGCCATTTGTGATTGAGCAATCCAAACTACGATTAGAGAAATAATTAAAAAGCCCCAACCTACTTTAGATAAAGTGTCATTTTCTAAATACCAAAAAGGAAGTAAATATTTGTACCATTCAATTTTAAAAGCATAAATTCCAACAACGATTAGCTCCAAAGAAGAAATTATTGAAAATATTTTACCATTGTAACCGTGTGCATCATCTGTTTGGTTAAAGGTTAAGGGATTTATTCCAGTTTTTTTCCAAAGTAGTAAAGACCTTAATACAAAGATAAGTAAGAAATAAACTATTAAGTAAGTGAATAAATACATTGATTATTATTTTAATTTTTGTTATTACAAAAGTGTTATAAAAATCAATGCAATGGAAGTGCAATTATTATCCACTACACTTATCACAAATACCCTTTACCACCAAGTTTACATTTTCTGAAATAAAACCATCAGGAACTGTAATTTTCGGAATTTTGTTTTCTGTTAGACAAATAGTTTTGTTACAGTTTGTACAATGAAAATGCAAATGCAAATCAGTTTCAATTTCACAATTACAATCCTTTTCACACAATGCATACTTTGTTATTCCTGTACCATCATCAATTTGATGGACAATATCTTTTTCCTCAAAAGTTTTAATTGTACGGTATAAGGTAGTTCTATCTGCTTTTTCAAAAGCATTTTCTATATCACTCAATGTTACTGCGACCTCTTTCTCAACTAGGAACTTATAAATTAACATACGCATTGCAGTAATGCGTATGTTTTTTGATTCTAATACTTGTTCAATTGTTTCCATAATTAATGTTCGTGTTCAGCTTCACCTTTTTTCATTTCAGCAATGAGATAGTAGGCGTTATTATAAGCAAATTTTGTTTTTGCTTTTACCTCTTCAGCAAATTTAATTGACACCCAATTATCACTTTTTTCACCAATAAATACTTCTATAGGATTAAAACTCCATTTGTTATTTTCTTTTTCTACAGAGAAAACATAAAATTTATCTCCATCATTGATGACTGCACTTTCAGGTAATGCTTTTGTTTGAGCACTTTTAACTTGTATTTTACCTTGAATATACATTCCTGGAATTAAGTTTCCTATTTTATTTTCTATTTCTGCGTGGAGGTGAACTGCTTTAGGGTTGTCTTCAAAGGTTTTTCCTACTGAATATATGGTTGCTGTTAATTCTGTATCGGGAATTGATTGTACCATAAAGCTAACTTTTTGTCCTTTTTTTACTTTATATACATCTTTTTCAAAAACCATAAAATCTGCGTGAACGTGAAGTGTATTTACAATTTCAAATAATTCGGTTTGTGGTTCAACATATTGGCCAATTTTCACCTCTACCTTTTGCACAAAGCCTTCAATTGGGCTACGCAATGCGATTTGTTGCGCAATAGTTCCGTTACGGACAGAAGTTGCATTGACGTTTAATATTTTTAATTGTGCTGCTAAACCATTTACCATTGCTTTTGAAGCATTGTATTCTGCCTCTGCCTTTTGGAAATTAGCACCAGAGCCCACACCAGCATCATATAACTTTTGTTGACGTTCATAATTCTTTTTTTGAAAAATACTATTACTATAAGCATTTAAGTAATCTGTTTGGAGCTTTATAATATTTGGATGTGAAAGGTAAGCTACTACTTGACCTTTATTAACTTTATCTCCTTCAATTACCTTTATCGATACTACATTAGCACCTACTACAGAAGTAATTGCAGCTTCGTTTTGTGGAGGTACCTCCAATGAACCATTCACTTCAATATAGCCACTCATATTGCGTAATGCGAGTGTATCTATTTTCATTTTAAGTGCTTCAAACTGTTGTTGAGAGAGCATTACTTCTTCCTCATCGTGGTGTTCTTGGTTTGCTTCAGTTTTAGGCTCTTCATTATGTGAATCACCATCATTTTCGTTGTGTTTTTCTTTATTGCCACAGGCTGCAATAAAAACGACTATTATTGCTATAGTTAGGATTTTATATAATCTATTTTTCATTGTCTTATTGATTAAAATATTGTAATTGAAATGTACTTTGTAAATAATTGATTAATGCGGTTTGGGATTCCAATTCAGATTGAATAGCTTCTTTTATCAATTGTGTAAATGACGTATAATCAATTTCCCCTTCTTTATATGCTAATAAAGCACCCGATTTTTGTTCTTTTGTTACTATTAGTACTTTATCTTTATAAAATTCCCAAGTAGCTTTCCATTTTTTATAATTCTCGTGTGCTTGTACATATTTCGATTGTACTTCCCTTTTTTTGAATTGCAGATTTGTTTCAGCAATTTCTTTATCTATTTTAGTTGTTTTTATTTGCGCTTTGTTAGTGCCAGATAAGAACGGAATTGAAATACCAGCTTGATAGCTATAAAATCCTGAATTTCCATCAATTTTTTGATTACTACCTTGTAGATTAAATTTAGGTAAATTATTTGTTTTAGCAGCTTTGTAATTTGCTTCTGCTTCGCTTACTTTATTTTGTGATATGCTATATAAAGGGTGTTGTTCAATTTGAAAAGTCTCATTAGTTTCCAAATTAACGTCCAACTCATCTGAAACGGTATAGAAGTCTTCTGAAATTAACCATAGATTTAATTGCTGTAATGCAATTAAATAATCACTATATGCTTGTGCTTTTTTACTTTGCACTTGTAATGCTTGGTTTTTAGCTGCCGAATACTCTAATTTTGAAATCGCCTCTACTTCATAGTTTAAAGCTACTGCTTGTTCAAAGTTGGAATAAATTGAATCTAATTCTGTAAAAAGATTGTATTTTTTTTTCATT
Source organism: Lutibacter sp. A80 (assembly GCF_022429645.1). Lineage (GTDB taxonomy): Bacteria > Bacteroidota > Bacteroidia > Flavobacteriales > Flavobacteriaceae > Lutibacter. The sequence continues at coordinate 3,348,136 of NZ_CP092480.1, read as the reverse complement.
TGGTAACAGTATGCCCAAGCTTTTTTAACTTCTAATTCTAAATCCATTTCAGATAATTGATAGGCTTTTTGTGCTAATTGAATACGTTGTTCCTGTAATCGTTTTTTTGCACCTATCCCAAATATGTCTATGTCAGATTGACCTAACCCAATGGTTGTGTAGATTCCAGAACTGCTGTTTAATTCTTCGCCACCCGTAAAAATATCAGTTGTTCCAAAATCATAAGCTGTGCTTTTTAGTTGTTCTTGTTTTGAAACTTCTAATTTCTTTTGTTTTAAAAGGGGATAGTTCGATTTCGATAATTCAACAGCTTCGTCTAAAGAAATTTTTGGAAGCGTATCTATTTTCTCTTGTGAAATTATATGTGTTGGAATCCCTAATGTAAAAACCAATATAGCTGTAGTTATTACCACCTTTTTATTCATCTTAAATTTTAAAGAGTTATTTTCTACCCAATGGTATAAAATAGGTAAAACAAACAAGGTAAGCAATGTAGAGGTTAACAAACCACCAATAACTACAGTTGCTAATGGGCGTTGTACTTCTGCACCAGCTGAAGCAGAAACAGCCATTGGTAGGAAACCTAGAACATCTGTAAATGCTGTTAACATAATAGGTCTGATTCTTCTTTTTGTACCTTCTAAAATTCTGTCTTTTAAATTGGTTACGCCTTCATCCTTTAACTCGTTTAGACCGCTTACCATTACTAAACCATTTAAAACTGCAACACCAAATAGGACAATAAAACCTACACCTGCTGAAATGCTAAATGGCATATCACGTAACCATAAGGCTACAACACCACCAATGGTTGCCATAGGGATTGCAATGTAAATCATTAATGTTTGCGGTAAGGATTTTAGTGCAAAGTATATTAAAATAAAAATAAGTAATAATGCAATAGGTACAACTGTTTGTAAACGATTACTGGCGCGTTCTAGATTTTCGAAAGCACCACCATAACGAATAAAATAACCCGAAGGTAATTCAAGTTTTGCATCTAATTTTGATTTTAATTCTGTAACTAGTGATTTTACATCACGACCTCTTACATTAATACCTACATAGGTTCTTCTGTTTGTATTATCCCTGCTTATTTGCATAGGCCCTGCTTTATAGGATATTTCAGCAACTTCACGTAGTGGAATTTGAGCACCAGATGGCAAATTGATAAACAAATTTTGAACATCGGTTATATCTTTTCGGTTTTGAGCGTTCAGCCGTACTACCAAATCAAAACGTTTCTCACCTTCAAAAATTACACCTGCGTTTCCTCCTGCAAATGCTGATTGAACCATTTTGTTGAGGTTGTTTATTTGAAGCCCATATTGTGCTAACTTATTTCTATTATAAACAATGGTCATTTGTGGTAAACCTGTAGTAGCTTCTGCTTTCATATCGCCAATACCTTCAGTACCTGCAATAATTTTAGCTATTTCTTCAGCTTTTTTAGATAGGATGTGAATGTCTTCTCCATAGAGTTTAATTGCAATGTCCTCTCTAACACCTTCGAGTAATTCATTAAAACGCATTTCGATAGGTTGGGTAAACTCATAATTTACACCAGGAACGATTTCAACCGCTTCTTTCATTTTCTCTATTAATTCATCTTTTGATTCAGCTGTAGTCCATTCGCTTTTAGGTTTCAGAATTACAAATACATCAGCTAAATCCATTGGCATTGGGTCTGTTGGTATTTCAGCAACACCAATTCGACTTACAATTTTATCTACCTCTGGAAAATTTGATTTTACAATTTGCTCTATTTTAGTGGTAGTTTCAATAGTTTCTGTAAGTGAACTACCGGGTTTTAGAATAGCGTGAAATGCAATATCTCCTTCATCGAGTTGTGGAATAAATTCACCACCCATTCGGGTAAACATAAAGACAGCTAGTGCAAATAGTCCTATAGCAACACCCATTATAAGTTTTCCTTTTTTCAAGGCTTTTTCTAATAATGGTTGATATTTGTTTTCTACCCAATGCACAAATTTATCACCATATGATTTTTTATCTGATTTAGGTACTCTTAAAATTAAAGCAGACATCATTGGCACATAGGTTAGACAAAGTAACATTGCCCCAATCATAGCGAAAATGAAGGTTAGCGCCATTGGTTTGAACATTTTACCTTCAATACCTTGTAACGCCAAAATTGGTAGGAATACTATAAGGATAATCAACTGACCAAAAAACGCTGCATTCATCATTTTTTTAGATGCAGAAGATGCTATGCTATCACGTTCTTTTGAGGATAGCTTTTTCTTTTTAAGTACTTGTGATGCGATTAAAAACACTGTAGTTTCAACTATAATAACAGCGCCATCTACAATAATTCCAAAGTCGATTGCTCCTAAACTCATTAAGTTAGCCCAAACATCAAAAACATTCATTAAGATAAATGCAAATAATAAAGACAATGGAATGGTTGAAGCTACGATTAAACCCCCACGCCAATTACCCAACAAGAAGATTAATACAAAAATTACAATTAATGCACCTTCTATTAAGTTGTTTGATACTGTAGAAGTAGTTTCGCCTATTAATTTGCTTCTATCTAAAAGCGGTTCAATAACTACACCTTCAGGCAAGGATTCTTGAATTAGTTCCATTCTTTCCTTTACATTGTCTATTACATCATTGGAATTAGCTCCTTTGAGCATCATTACCAAACCACCTACAACTTCGCCTTCACCATCTTGTGTTAAAGCACCATAACGAATTGCAGCACCGAATTGTACTGTTGCAATATCATTAATAGTAACAGGAATATTATTAACAGTTTTTACCGTAATCTTTTTAATATCTTCTAAACTACGCACCAATCCTTCACCACGAATAAAATTAGCTTGATGATTTTTTTCGATATAAGCACCACCAGTATTTTGGTTGTTTGCTTCAAGAGCTTCAAATACATCAGAAATAGTTAAGCCTATTGACTTTAAATCGTTAGGGTCAACAGCTACTTCGTATTGTTTTATTTTGCCTCCTACAGCATTTACCTCTACAACACCATCAACCATTGCCATTTGGCGTTGTACTATCCAATCTTGCATTGTTCTTAAATCGGAAATTGAATACTTATCCTTAAACTCTGGTTTTACTTTTAGAGTATATTGATATATTTCTCCTAATCCTGTTGAAATAGGACCCATTGAAGGTTCTCCAAAACCTTCGGGGATTTGTTCTTTCACTTCGTTTAGTTTTTCTGCTACTAATTGACGTGGAAGATATGTTCCCATATCATCATCAAATACAATGGTAACAACTGATAAACCAAAACGTGAAATTGAACGAATTTCTTCAACATTTGGAAGGTTACTCATTGCAACCTCCACAGGATAGGTGATTATTTGTTCAATATCTTCTGTTCCTAAATTTGGGGATTGTGTAATTACTTGTACTTGATTGTTTGTAATGTCTGGAACGGCATCAATGGGTACTTTGGTTATACTCCAAACACCTGCTCCTATTATGGTGAGCGTAAGCAAACCAATAATGAATTTGTTATTGATTGAGAAATCAATGATTTTATTAATCATAAAAAATGTATTAATTCAGTTAAACTATTTGATATTAGCCACTATTAAAGCTAAATATCAAAATGATAAAAGACCTTTTATGGTTCTTTTGAGGATATAATTATCCTATAAAAACTGAATTAAACTTGCGGTGGTTGTAGGATGGTAGGATGGTAGTCTTTTTCCAACCTATATGAAAAATGAATTTCTTCTGTAGTAGTAACTGGACTGAAAACAGCATAATCCATTACATTGTAATTTGTAAAACTAATTTGGCAACATTGACAACTGCAAAAAGGCGAACAAAAATCACCATCTTGATGTTGATGATTGTCATCCGTAGCTTGTGATATTTCTACTTTCACTTCCTCATTAGATGAGTTAGAATCTTGACAAGGCACTAAATTAAGTGCAAAGATATAAATTGATAATATAGCTGCTATTATTTTCACTGATGCAAATATATAAATAATTTGATGCAATGCTTGTGCAAATAACTTAAGGTTGAAAAAACATATTTTGTCATAATTTTCAGCAATTCTAGTGATAGTAATCAAATTCAGGGAAATGATTAGTTGTAGACAATTATAAATAAAGTTTCATTTTAGATGGTTTTCAACTAAAATTAATGAAATTACTTATTTTGAAATATTATTTAACTAATTCTATGCAAGGATTGTTAAAGTTACATTTAAGAAGTTTATTTAGACTAATAATCGTTACATTTGAATTGTTAGGTTTTCATAGACCTAATCTTTTTCATAGCAATTTTCCCCATCTTTTAAGATGGGGTTTTTATTTCCTTTTATCTATTGAACATTCATCAAAGCTGATAAGATTGAACATTGCACGCATTCGGCTTCTTACTCGGTTTCCGTATCGTTTTTCAATTTCTTGAGCGTTGAGGTTTGTGGTGATGTGAGTTATGCTTCGACTCCGCTCAACAACCAAACTATTATTTATAAATAAATCATATCTAGATAATAGAATTTCTCCCATAACATTGCATTCTTTTGCATAGTGGCTGCCTGTTGGTTCTACCCCTAAATCGTCAAAACAATAGTTTTGGTTTTGGTTGTACTTTTCTAAAACATCATAGCCTTTTGCATTGAAATTGAAAACAATATTCCTGGAGGGAATGAGTTCGTAATTGGTTTTGTGTGGTGCCAAATGTAGCAATAATTTCATTAAACTTGTTTTTCCACAACCTACTGGACCAGATAGTAATAAACCTTTGTTGGTGTCGATTCCCATTTGAGCACAGCTGTAATGATCCTGGATAAAATAATTGCATAGTTTAAACAATAGCGGTTCGTCTTCTTTATAGATTTTGAAATTTTTCCCAAATAACAAATGGCCTTTTATGTTGAGATAGGTTTTTATTTTTTCGAAATCGTAATGAACTGTATTATTTCTAATTTCTCCTATCTGGAATTTTGAGGTTCCTTCGATTTTTATGTGTGGTTGTGGGTTCATAGATTTTTGTATAGGTTGATGAGATTCTGAAACAAGTTCAGAATGACGAATTAAAGTGGTTCGTTGTAGTTTTTGTTTTGGTTGGTGTGAAGGTTGTCTTGATCCTGGTCAAGTGGTAAATCTGTGTTTTGATTTGTTTTTGATTTTTTTCGTGTTGATATTTTAAAATCATCAGTTTTTAGCATCCAGCTTTCTGCAGCTGCCTGCCAATTTTCAATTGGAGTGTTTCCTTTTTTCCAACCTACAGATTCGTAATAGTTGAAGAATTTTTCAGCTTCATTTTCTGACCAATTCTTTTTTTTGAAAAAATTTAAAACCTCTTTTATAGAGAGAGGTTTGTTATTGTTTATATTATGTTTATTAATGTTTATATTAGATACCAGTGCTTGTCCATTTATGGTAGAGTCTAAATACAACTCTTGCTTATCACTTGTACTGAAATTAAACAACTTCACTTTGCTGCCTTTAAACGGATTATGAGAAGGTTTGTAAAGAATATATTTCCAATGGCTTAACTCTTTAATACAGCGGTGATATGTTGTATTTGAACCTATTTTAGAAAACTTCATTACTTCTTCTCTGTTTATATAAAATTCATCTGGAAATCGACTAAAATTCCAAAATTGAAATAATGCAACATACAGACTTATATGTGTTGGATTCAAACGTGTATCTTTTGAAAATTGATGAAAGATACCGTTGAGATGTTTTATGTAATTTATTTGCTCCATAGGGAAAGATTCCGCATCAAGTGCGGAATGACGTTAGAATTAAAATTTGTTATGAACACTGTTTTCTTTCATCACTTTTTCAATTTCTTCTGCATCGTAAAAAATGATACCACCAATTTTTGTGTATGGCAGTGTTCCATTGATTCGTAATGTTTGAAGTGTTCCTGGGCTTACTTTTAACAGCTCCATCAACTCATTTGATTTTAAATATTTTTTTTGTGATACAGCAGTCGTTTTTTGAAGTAGACTTTTAATGTCATCTAATAATTCAATTTTAAACTCTCTTAAATCATCTGTGGTAATAATTTGTGTTGGCATTGATTCAGCATTTTTTAAATTAATAATTGTTTATAGCGATTTGACTTTCGTGCTACAAAGCTGAATAGTTTTATTGAGAATCTTTAGGTAGTCATTAGGTAGTACCTAAAAAATTTAACATTTTAAAAACACCAACCCACTAAATATCAATGCTTTAAGAATTTTATATTTTTTAAAAAGTTAGAATTTAGAATTACACAGGATTCAATTTCAAAAAAAAGGTATGTTTATCAATGAAAAAAGACGCTTTTTTAATAAAAAACGCCTCTTTTTTTAATTTTAGGTAGTCGTTAGGTAGTCCTATTTATTTTATAACATTATAAAAATATAGGCAACTAGAAAACAGATAGTTAAGTGATGAAATATATTATGATTCAATTCTATTAATGAGTCCTATTTTTAAAGAATCTAAAAATTTTGTTTGATCTTTCTCTCTAGCTTTAATCTGCTCAAAAATTTTATAAATATTACCTAATTCAATTTCAAAAAGTAGCTCAATTACATTTTTTATTTTTTTAAGTTCTGCTCTTCCATTTCTTAAAACGCCTGATTCTTTTAAAGCGAAAATTAATTCAACCAAATCTGTTTTTGTTCCTGTCCAACTTAAATCTTTTAAAATGGCAGGTTTAACCTCTTCGATAACTACTGCATTTGATTTCTTGTTTTTAAGTATTTTCAACTCATTAGAAAAAAATGCAATTAATAAATCGTGTGCAATAATTTTTGATACTAGGTAATCGTGACTGGTTGTAAATTCTGGGTCTTTAAAATGATGTGATCTATCCACAAATAAATCTAACTGCTCAATATCTCTTAAAAAATAAAGGTGATCTAGTTTATTTTCTTTTAACCTATAATACTTTACAAATTCCAACTGTTTCCATTTTCTTCTATCTAACTTGTTAAGTTCATTGCTAATGTACTTCTGTTGTTTTGAGTTACCAGAAATTGGTTTTTCAAGTAAATAATTGTGTAACCATTTAAAGTACTGAAGTCTCCCTTCTACATACGGTTTTTGGTATTTAAAAAAGGTAATTTCTTCTTTTTTTGAAGTAAATTTTTTAGACCTTACTAGACTGCTAAATTCATTTAAACATTCTCTTGATAGTGTAATACCTTGTTTTAAAACTGTTATGTCCTTCAAGTTCGATTTTTCAATTAATACAATAGATTTCTTATACCTATTAAAGGTTGGGTTAATTCTTTTCATAATGGGTTTTTCAATTTTTTTAGCCGCCTAAAAATAATAAAAAAACCCAAATAATAGTTAACTACTTGATTTACTCTGAATTTCTTCTGAATTATGCTTTGATTTATTATTTAATAGTGTTTTCAAAGCCTTCATATCATCACTAACTTTTCTTTCAATAACACGTGCATAAATTTGTGTTGTTGCAATTTTTGTATGACCTAGAATTTTCGAAACTGTTTCAATTGGAACTCCATTTGTTAATGTTACTGTAGTTGCAAATGTATGTCGCGCCATATGAAAAGTAAGGTTCTTTTTAATTTTACAAGCATCTGCAATTTCTTTTAAATAACTATTCAATTTTTGATTAGACAGTGATGGAAATATGGTGCCATTTACAGCTGCTCTTTCATTATTTTTGTACTTATTAATCAAGCTTTGAACCGGGTCAAGAATTGGAACTTTTACTGGAGTGTTAGTTTTTTGTCTTTTAGTTATTATCCATTTGCCCCCATCAATACCCAAAACAATATTATCCTTTGTAAGTTTCATAATATCTACATAGGCAATTCCTGTATAACTACTAAAAATGAATAGATCCTTTACTAAATTTAATCTTTCAATATCTGTACTATAATCTTGAATGCTTTCAAGTTCTTTCTTCGATAAAAATTCACGTTCCTTCTTGATAAATGAAGGCTTATATTTTACAAAAGGGTCTCTTTCAATCCATTCCATATGAAAGGCCATTGTAACCATTTTTCTTAAACGCTGCATATGTTTAATAATGGTATTATTTCCAATTCTTTTCTTATTTCTTGATAGCTTATAACCTCTTAAGAAATTATCGAATTTAACTAGAAACGAATAATTTAGTTCTCTCAAGTAAATATCAGAGGTTTTATACTCCTTTAAAACAAATTCCATTAAGTAACCTTGTGTAGTTTTATAAAGACCTAGAGTGGCTTTGTGTAACTTGTGAGCAAAATTTGTGTTATGGTAATCAATAATATTTTGAAGTGAGTAATGTTGTTGGTCAATTCCTAAATAACGCGCTTTAATAACTTGTGAAGTGATTAATTTATTTTCAGAAACTAAATCCTGATACGCTTTAAATATTGCTGCTTGCGTTTGGTCAATATAATTATTGAGAGCTCTAGCTTCTTGACCGTTCCCTTTTAATCGAGATTTAGATTTATCCCAAGATTCAATGGAAACTTTTCTTTTCAAGCTAATATTAACTCGTTTTTGATTTACAGTAATTCTAGCAAAAAGGTCGGCTTCATTATTTTTTGCACGTGAAGCATTTATCCAGAATAGGATTGAAAAAGTGTTTTGGGTTTTCATAGTTACGTCTTTTTTAAGTTAAACTTTTTATAAGACGAAAGTCAAATCAACTATGGATATTTGCCCTGATTACAAATCTATAAGATTTGTTGACCAAATCCTATAAAATTCATTACAAACTACTTATTGAATATACATTATTTATAAATACAAATTATCAGTATTTATAGTAGCTACAGCAATAATTCGGTCAACAAATTTACTGTTTTTTATTTGTTGACCGATTTGTTGACCTATCTAATGTGTTTAAATCAATTTATCTGTTTACTCCTAAAATTCAACACCCAGTAAAATCAATGGTTTGCTGTGTTTTGATTCAATTTGTGTTTCTTCTAGCAGAGAGGAAGGGATTCGAACCCTCGATACGTTTCCGTATACACGCTTTCCAGGCGTGCGCCTTCGACCACTCGGCCACCTCTCTATTAAATTAATTGTTTAAATATAAATCTATCAATCCTGCAGGAGATTCAACAATAATTTTATTATTTTCTCTATCTACCGTCTTAATAAAATCATCTATCATAGGAATAAAAACCTCAACACCATTAGCGTTAACCTCAAATAATGGTTGTGCAGAAGCATCATTCACTCCAGTAATTACACCTACATATCCGTAATTAACATCTTCTATATCGAAGCCAATTATTTCGTGAAAGTAAAATTTATTTCCTGTTAGTTTTGGAAGAAACTCCAAAGGTAAGTACAATTCTGAGCCTAATATAGCATCAGCATCTTCTTCGCTATCAACATCTTCAAATTGTATTCTTAATTGATTTCCTTTTTGAAGTAAACTTTCTTCAATAAAAAAAGGAACCAGATCGTTGCCTAAGGCAACAAATACTGATTCCAAATTTGTATAAAGTTCAGGTTCGTCTGTATCTAATTTAGCTACAACTTCTCCTTTAAAACTATGCTTTCTAACGACTTTGCCTAAATAAAAACAATCTTCTTTACGCATTATCGAAAAAAATTAAGCTTCTTCGCTTGCAGCGTTTTGAGCATCGTCAATAGACTCTGGCCCTTTTTCTTCTGTTGGCTCTGCATTTGCAGCAGCTTCAGCAGCTTTTGCGTCAGCAGCAGCTTTAATAGCAGCTTCTTCTACTTCTTTAGCAGCAGCAGCACGCTCTTCGTTTATTTTTACTTCAGCTTCAAAAGCTTTTGTTTTTGCATCTGCTTCAGCTTTTGATAAACCTTCAACTTTTGCATTAATTTTAGCTTCTTTTTCAGCAACCCAAGCTTGGAATTTTTCTTCTGCTTGTTCTTCTGTTAAAGCTCCTTTTCTTACACCTCCAACTAAATGATTTTTTAGCATTGCTCCTTTATAAGATAAAATTGCTTTTGCTGTATCAGTTGGTTGTGCTCCATTTTGCAACCATTTCACGGCTCCATCAACATCTAAATCGATAGTTGCAGGATTAGTATTAGGATTATAAGTCCCAATTTTGTCTAAGTATTTACCATCTCTTTTTGAACGTGCATCAGCTGCAACAATCCAATAAAATGGTTTTCCTTTTTTACCGTGTCTTTGTAATCTAATTTTTACTGGCATTTTGTTTTAATTTTTAAGGTTCTCGACCTTGGTTATAAATTTTAAGTTTGCAAATATACTTAGTTATTTTAATATATTTAGTTAAAAAGCATAAAAGTTTGATTTTCAAACGAAAAGTAAAAAAATAAATTTTAAAACACTCATTTTCAAACTCTAATCCTTTTCACTTTTAAACTAAGCCCGTAAATCCTAAAAATGCTAAGGATAATAATCCAGCTACCAATAAATTAATTGGCACTCCTTGCATACCTTTTGGAATATTAGCTAATTCTAAATGCTCTCTTACACTTGCAAAAAGAATTAATGCCAATCCAAAACCTATTGAATTAGAAACAGCAAAAAATACGGCTTTCAACAAACTTCCATTATCTAATCCTAAAGCCAAAATTGCGACACCTAAAACAGCACAATTTGTTGTAATTAAAGGTAAGAAAACACCTAATGCTTGGTATAACGGTGGACTCACTTTTTTTAGAATAATTTCTACCATTTGCACCAAAGCGGCTATAACTAATATAAATGTAATGGTTCTTAAATAATCTAAGCCTGCAGGAACTAATATAAATTCGTGTAAAAGGTAAGTTACCATTGTTGCCAACGTCATTACAAACAATACAGCCCCAGACATACCAACAGAAGTTGATACTTTACTTGAAACTCCTAAAAACGGACAAATTCCTAAAAATTGAGAAAGTACTATGTTGTTTACAAAAACAGCTGCTATTAAAATAATAATATAATCCATTTTTTATGTAGTTTTAATTGTAATTTTATTGAATAAAACAGTTAAATATGCTAATGCTATAAATGCTCCAGGAGGTAAAATAAACAGGATAAATGTATTTGCATCTTCAGGTAAAAATTTAAATCCAAATAAGCTACCACTTCCTAATATTTCTCGGGTTGCTCCTAAAATTGTTAATGCAATAACAAATCCCAGCCCCATTCCTAAGGCATCTAAAATTGAAGACATTACATTGTTTTTTGATGCAAATGCCTCTGCTCTTCCTAATATTAAACAGTTAACAACAATTAATGGTATAAAAATTCCTAATTGCTCATATAAAAATGGAACAAAAGCTTCCAAAACCATCTCTACTATTGTTACAAACGATGCTATAATAATAATAAAAGCAGGAATACGAACTTTACTTGGAATTTGAGATTTCACTAAAGAAACCACAATATTAGACATTAACAACACAAATAATGTTGCTACTCCCATACCCAGTCCGTTAAATGCTGATGATGTAACACCTAAAGTTGGGCACATACCTAGTAGCATTACAAATACAGGGTTTTCTTTTACAATACCCTTTAAGAAATTCTGGGTTTGATTTACTTGTTCTGCCATAATTCTTAATTTTTAAGTTTAATTAGTGCATCATTATTTTTAAGAAACTCATCATAAGCCATTTGAACAGCTTCACCAAAAGCACGTGATGAAATAGTTGCGCCTGTTAAAGCATCAACTTCTCCTCCATCTTTAGTTACTTTTAAATTATATGTTGAAGGATTTTTTTCTCTAAACTGAGCTAAGAATTTTTCATCTTTCATTTTAGTTCCCAATCCTGGCGTTTCTTTTTGTTCTAAAACTGCTATGTTTTTTATAGTACCATCTGGCATAAAACCTACCATAATTTTTATAAGTCCACTAAATCCTTTTTCAGTAGATCCAATTACCGCCGCACCAACAAACTCGTTATTTTTAAATGCTGGATAAACTTCAACAGAATCTTTAGCAAATTCAGAATTTATTAATAAAACTTGTGCTACTGGGTTATTATCAAATTCGGGTAATACCATTTTTAAGGCATCTACCTTTTTAGTAATTTTTGCTTGTTCTATTGGTCCAACTGTTAAATCATTTACATAACCTAACGCAAAACCCGAAACAATGGTAATGGCAAATAACGACACAACCATGTTTATAAATGTATCTTTCTTTTTACTCATGATTACACAATTTTAGATTTGATTTTTGAACCAAATCGTCTTGGTTTAAAATATGTATTGATTAAAGGAACAAATGCATTCATAATTAAAATTGCAAATGAAACTCCTTCTGGATAGGCTCCAAACAACCTAATTACAACCGTAATTACAGCAATACCAATTGCAAAAATTACCATTCCTTTTTTTGTCATTGGACTGGTAACCATATCAGTTGCCATAAAAAATGCACCTAAAATTGCACCTCCTGATAAAATATGAATCAATGGGCTTGCATAGCTTTCTGGATCTATAAGCCAAAAAATACCGGTCATAACAGCCATTGTTACTAAAATTGTTACTGGAATATGCCAAGTTATTACCTTTCTAACCAATAAATAAATTCCACCTAATAATAATGCTATGGCAGACATTTCACCAATTGAACCACCCGAAATACCTAAAAACATTTCTAAGTTTGAAGGAAGATTTGCGCTAATATTTGTCATAGTATCACCAAACATTAACCCTTCTTTTATCATCCCTAATGGTGTTGCACCTGTAACTGCATCTGCAATTGTAGTATTATTTTCAACTGCTGTTGGCCACATAGTCATTTGTACTGGAAACGATACTAATAAAAATACCCGTCCAACTAATGCCGGATTAAATATATTGAATCCTAAACCACCAAAAGACATTTTACCAATTCCAATAGCCACTAAACTACCAACTAAAATCATCCAAATTGGTAATCCTGCGGGTAAATTAAAGGCTAATAAAATTCCGGTGATTAACGCCGAACCATCTCCAATGGTTATTTCCGTTTTTAATAAATATTTTTGAATTAAATATTCGAACAACAAACAAGATGCTACTGCAATTGCTGTAAGAATTAATGCGCTTATTCCAAATACATATAGTGAAACTAAAAATGCTGGAATTAAAGCGATAACCACATCATACATTACTTTTTTTGATGTTTTAGCAGAATGTACGTGTGGTGAGGCCGATATTATAATAGGTTGACTCATCTTAATTTTTAGAAGTTTCTAATTTTTTAACAATATTTTTTCCGTAACGAATATAATCTAACAAAGGTCTGTGCGAAGGGCAAACATAACTACACGAGCCACATTCAATACAGGTCATAATATCTTCTGAGGCTGCTTTTTCGTACATCCCTTTCTCTGTTAAATTCATTAATAAATGCGGTTCTAATCCCATTGGACATACAGAAACACATTCGCCACATCTAATACAATTTTCTGCTTTTCCTCTACTTGCTTCCTCTTCAGAAATCACCAAAATACCCGAAGTCCCTTTTGTAACTGGTACATCTGTATTTTTTATGGCTTTTCCCATCATTGGCCCTCCATTTACTAGTTTCCTAGTACCTTCTGGCAAACCACCTACTTCAGCTATTAAATCTTTAATTGGTGTTCCAATTTTCACCCAAAAGTTAGCAGGATGTTCCATTTTTTTACCAGTAACAGTAACTACACGTTCCATTAAAGGTTTATTGTGCTGAACTGCTTCATACACTGCAAAAACAGTCCCTACATTATTTACAATAACACCAACATCTAAAGGCAATCCATTTTTAGGAACTTCTCTTCCTAAAATAGCTCTTACCAACTGTTTTTCACCACCTTGAGGATATTTAACTTGTAATGCTGCAATTTGAATTCCAGGTTCATTTACCGTTAATTCTTTAAATTGTTGAATGGCATCTTTTTTATTATTTTCAATACCTATAACTGCTTTAGTAATATGCAATGCCTTCATTAAAATTTTAATTCCAACAATAATTTCAGCTGCTTTTTCAAGCATTAATCTATGGTCGGCAGTTAAATACGGTTCACATTCTACACCATTAATTATTAAGTAGTCTAATTTAGCACCTTCTTTCACATTCAATTTTACATGTGAAGGAAATGTTGCACCACCTAAACCTACAACACCAAAATCTGAAATACGTTGTATAATTTCTTTTGGTTCTAATTCAATTTCTGTTTTTAAAGGATATTCTTTTTCTTCAAAATTGGCTTCATTTTTAGCATCGGTTCTTATAACAATACACTGTTTTTTATAACCACTAGTGTCTATTATCTGATCAATTTTTGTTACAGTTCCTGCAACTGGAGAATGAATATTTGAAGAAACAAATCCGCCAGACTTTGCTATTACCTGACCTATTTCAACTTTAGTTTTTCTATCAACAACAATTTCTGCAGGAATTCCAATATGCTGTGCAATTGGTACAGTTACCATTTTTGGCACTGTCATTCTTTTAATTCCTTTAGATGAAGTAATTTTATTTTCTGGAGGATGTATTCCTCCTTTTGGGAATGTTTTAAGCATTCTTTTTAGGTTTTTCTAGTTCAACTTTAGTGGCAGCTTCTTTTTTTACAACAGCGACTTTTTCTACTTCAGTCTTTTCAGCTTCAACCTTTTCTACAGCTTTTTCAATAATCTTTTTGGCAACAACTTTTTTCGCTTTTTTCTTTGGGAAATTTGTTGCAATAATAGAATGTGTTGGACAAACATCTACACATTTTCTACAAAGCGTACAAAGATCCGCATCTATATATGCTAAATTATTTTCTATTGTTATAGCTCCTTTGGTACAAACATCTTCACATTTAGAACAACCAATACAAGCTACATCACAGGCTTTTTTTGCTATTCCTCCTTTATCTTCATTTAAACAACCTACAAACACTTTTAAATCTCGTTTGTTTTTTGGTCTCATCTCTATAATATCTCTTGGACATGCCTTTACACAAGCTCCACAAGAAGTACATTTATCTGTAATAATTACTGGTAAACCTGTGGTTTCATCCATATACATGGCATCAAAATCACAAACTGCAACACAATCTCCATCACCTAAACAACCATACTGACAATCTGTTTCCCCACTGTAAACCATAGCAGAAATAGCACAAGTTCTTGGTCCTTGATATTCTGTTGTTTTAGGTCTAACATCACAACTACCTTGGCAACGTAAAACCGCTACAGTTGGATCTCTTTCTACAACTTCTTTTCCTAATATTGCTGCAACTTGTTTCATTACATCATTTCCTCCTACCGGACAAAATAATTCTGAAATATCTTCTGTATTTACTAATTTCTCTGCAAAAGATTTACAACCCGGAGAACCACAACCAGCACAATTTGCACCAGGCAACACTTCATCCACATCTGCAATTAAAGGGTTTTCATATACGTAAAACTTTTTTGAAACCACATACAGCACTACTGCTGCAATAACTCCTAAAGAAACTAACAACAAAACACTATATAAAACTGAATCTGTCATTCTTAATTAAATTTTAATATTGATACTTGAAATGCTTTTTGAAACTTATCTTTCAACACAAAAAGCATAAAATAATAAGGTATTAAAATGAAAAGCGATAACAATCCTGCAATCCATTCTTTAAAGAAAAAAGAAGTTATTATTAATACTAAAAACATTAATATAAAAGGGAATACATAAGCCCAAAAAACAGCTTTTAAACCTAATTCTCTTTTTAATAAAACATCAACTGGCTCGTTTAATTCAAA